>DATFXE010000196.1:0-3323 GCA_035258585.1 Roseiflexaceae bacterium
ACTTGACAGTTGGGGAGGTTTGGAGGGGGCACCCAGAGGGTACCCGGGCCCCTCCAAACCTCCCCAATGGTGGGGGTCTGGGGGCGGCGTAGCCGCCCCCAGACCCCCACCACAAACTGTAAAGTATCTTTGAACCATGCCGAGTGTTGCAGCTAAGCAAAGCTCAGCACGATTTAGAAAGACCCGTTGATCGCGAAGCTGGCACCCGAGTCCTCGTCCACGATCTGGACATTGCTGTACGACAGCGCCGTTCGCGTGGCATGCTGTCCCGGCGGGCACGAGAACCCAACGTCGGCTGCCGATGGCGGGTTGATCGTCAGGCTACCCTCGATGTTGCCGTTCTTGTCGGCAGTGAACTCGCCCGACTTCGAGACACGCACGGCCACCGTCGTCTTCTTGGGATCCGACGGGACGTTATTGCCGCCATTGACGCACTGGAAGGTTGCCGATGCCGTGGCGCTGGCCGTGATGGTTTCGGTGGAGCCGCTCTCGAGCCCGGCCTCTTTGAACGACACTACCAGGCTATCACCCGAACGGGCTGCACTGGTCGCGTTCTTAATAAAGTGCGCGTTGCCTGCGAAGACGGCCGGCGCGATCGAGAGCGCCAGCAGCACGGCAAGCCCAATACCATAGATTCGACGCATGGTTATGTTCTCCTAATGTTGTGATTATGTCGCGATAGTGGTGCGTTCCACTGCCGCAAATCAGCTTCAGTCACCAGCAACTGTACGCCGTTGAGGGTGCAATCGCTATAAAAAATGTAACTATGACGACCTTATTCACTCGACATGTGGCACCTGCGGAGTATCTCATGAAGGTGGCCGCGGCTGGTGGTCTTAAGGTTGTAGAACGAACTAAGGGAAAGCATGTTCGAGAAATACATCGAATTGCCCTCCATGATGCACTTTGCCCGGCGCTGTGCTATCATTAGCACGAGTTACGCAGGAAGAGGTGTTTGATGGCCGATCTGACCGGTCGAAACCTCGGGCCGTACCGGCTGCTCGAACAGCTCGGCGCCGGCGGCATGGCCACGGTCTTCAAGGCCTACCACGCGGCGATGGATCGCTATGTGGCGATCAAGGTGCTGCCCGAGCATCTGGCGCGCGACACCACCTTCCGCGCCCGCTTCCAGCGCGAGGCCCGCACGATCGCCCGCCTGGAACACCGCTACATCCTGCCGGTCTACGATGTCGCCGAGGACGACGGTATCCCGTATCTGGTGATGCGCCTGACCGACGGCGGCGACATGGCCGGACTGATCGCCAACGGGGCGCTGTCGCTCGATCGCGCGGCCGAGTTGGTGGCCCAGGTGGCCGAAGCGCTGGCCTACGCGCACCGCCAGGGCGTGATCCACCGTGATGTCAAGCCCGCGAATGTGCTGATCAGCCGCGACGGCGATGCCCTGCTGTCGGATTTTGGGATCGCCAAGATCTACGCCGAGACGCTCCAGCTCACCAACGAGGGCTTTATGATCGGCACGCCCATCTATATGGCGCCGGAGCAACTGCAAGGAAAAGCGGTGGACGCGCGCACCGATATCTACTCGCTCGGCGTCGTACTCTACCAGGCGCTGACGGGTGAGTCCCCCTTTGTAGCCGAGACGCCGCTCGCGGTGGCCATGATGCACATTCACAACCCGCTGCGCCCGCCGCGCCAGCTCAACCCGGCTATCCCCGAGTCGATCGAGCGGGTCGTCCTGCGTGCGCTGGCCAAGAACCCCGACGATCGCTTTCAAGCGGCTGGCGAGGTGGCCGTGGCGCTGCGCGAGGCCTTAGCGGCGCATTATAGCGCAGCGCCTGTCATGCCAGAGCCTCCGCCGATTGCGCCGCCCACGCCTGCGGCGGAGCCTGTGCCCGCGGTGGATTCTGTGCCTGAGGCCGCTCCGGACGTGGGCGCCTCGCAGCGGCCGCGCGCTCGCAAGCTCTGGCCGATCGTCGGGGGTGTGGCCGCTGCGCTGGTGCTGGTGATCGCAGCGCTAGCGTTCAGCCTGACGCGCGGCCCGGCCGGCAGTCAGGCGGCTGGGCCTACCAGGGGTGCGGCAGCTGGGCCTACTGGTGGTGCGGCAGCGACGAGTGTGCCGCCGGACGACGTGCGCCAGGCGCTCGAGACTGCCCTGCGCCAGCTCGACGCGGGCGACGGCGGGGGCGCGTTGGAGACGCTCAAGCCCGCGCTCGTAGCGCATCCCGACGATCCCAACCTACTGGCAGCGCGTGGCATCGCGAATGCGATCTACACAGGCCAGGACGAAGCTCGCGCCGACATCGAGCGCGCGCTGAGCCTAGCCCCCAACAACGGGCTGGCCTACTACGCGCGGGGCTACCTGAACGCACGTACCGACAAGGCCGATGAAGCGATCGCCGACTATACCCGGGCGATCGAACTGGCCCCCACGTTTGCCCGCGCGTATTACCAGCGCAGCCGGGTACTGAGCTACCCGAAGGAAGATTACGCTGGGGAGCGGCGCGATCTCGATCGCGCGATCGAGCTCGATCCCGATCTTATCGACGCGCGCATGGCACGCGCCTCTACGCTGTACTACAGTTCGAAGCTGGAGGCGGCCCTGCCCGATCTCAATCACGTGCTGGGCCTCGATCCGAAGCATACCGACGCGCTGCACCTGCGCGCGCTGCTCTACGCAGGCCAGAAGCGTGCGGCCGACGCTCGGCGCGATTTCGACGCCGCCGCGGCCGCCGCGCCCGAAGACAAGGACATCTTCCGCGACCGGGCCGAGTTTTTCGTGCGGCAGGGCGACTACGTGGCGGCGCTGGCCGACGCGGATCGGCTTGTCGCGCTCGACGGAGCCGACCCGCAGTGGCACGGGCTGCGCGGCTTCGTCCTGCACGCCCTCGGTCGCGACGACCAGGCGCTTGCCGCGTTCGACAAGGCGCTGCTGATCGCCGGGAAGGAGGCCTGGGCTGTGCGCTACGGCCACGGGCTGGCGCTGCTAGGGCTGGGGCGTGCCCAGGAGGCGCTCGACGATCTGTTGGCGGCGCAGGCGCATCCCGACGACGTCGGCGGCGCGGCCGAGCTGTTCTATGGCACGCACGCGATGCCGTCGGTGGACCTGGCGCGCGCGTATCAGGCGCTTGGCCAGGACGACAAAGCTTTGCAGGCGCTGGACGCGGCGCTCAAGCAGGACGAGAGCTTTGTGGCGTATCTGGAGCGCGGGCGCGCCCGGGCCGCCGCAGGCGACCGCGAGGGCGCGCGCGCTGATCTTCAGGAGGCGCTCCGGCGCGCGCTCGAGGCTAAGGATGACAAACAGCGCGCGCTAGTGGAGGCGGAGCTTAAGAAAATTCAGTGACAAGATGACAAGATGACAAGAT
>DATFXE010000197.1:0-8496 GCA_035258585.1 Roseiflexaceae bacterium
TCAAGATCCTTGTACACTGTGAAGAAATGCTCGACCTCTTTGAGATAGTGGGCCGGCAGATCGGTAAAATCGGCGATATCGTCGAAGAACGGATCATAGTGCAGAACCGCCAGGATCTTATCGTCCGCCTCGCCCTTATCCTTCATACGAAACATCCCGATCGGTCGCGCCTCGACGATACAGCCGGTGAAGGTCGGCAAGTTGGTCACGACCAGCACGTCGAGCGGGTCGCCGTCTTCATAGTAGGTTTGCGGAATAAAGCCATAGTCGCCAGGATAATGCACCGGCGAGTAGAGCACCCGGTCAAGCTTGAAGGCGCCGGTCTGCTTATGGTACTCATATTTATTGCGCGAGCCTTTGGGAATCTCGACAATCACGTGAATGACATCCGGCACGCTGGGCCCAGGATCCAGGTCATGCCACAAGTTCATCTCTCTTCATCCCTTTCACATCGCGATACAACGTGTAATAACACGACTACGCGGTCGTCCATTGCGGGGAGGTTTGGAGGGGCACCCAGAGGGTACCCGGCCCTCTTAGTAGCTTTTTTCTGGCGAACGTTGGCGGCTCTGCCGCCAACGTTCGCCAGAAAAAAGAAGATCTTGGGGAGGCGCCCAGAGGGCACCCGGCCTCCCCAAACCCCACCACCGCGTAACTCGTGTAATAACTGAATGGTATTATAACATGGCGTTGAGTGCTTAGGAATGCTGCAATGCAGCCCGGTATGTACAAGAATGCCTCTCTATGCTATGCTTACACGGAATCGCCGGTTTGCTCAGATGTAAGGATGTATTATGAGTCTCACGGATCGGATGCTGATCGGTGCGATCGCGAACAATCCGGCGACGTTCGAGGGCGCTGGCGAGTATCGCTGCTGCCGCACCTGTGAACTAATCTTTTATACTTCAGCCAAGCAGCCTGACACCAGCCACGACACGCACGATTGGTTCGCGCTGCCCTCGCTGAACCCCGACGGATCGAAGATTCTCGAGCGCGCGTTTCAGCGCTTCATCACGCGCTGGTCGCCAGAGCGTCAGGAGCAGCTAGAAACATTCGCGCGCCGCAAGGGCTGGGATCTGGCCATGGAGCTGAAGTACGGTGGGGGCGCGTTGGAAGAGGGCGAGGTGGCCGAGTGGCAGGAGATCATCAACGCCCGGCTCGATCAGCTAGCGAAGCAGGCGCGCGAGCAACTGGCCCACAGCGAAGCGGCGGGCCAGAGCAAGAGCAGACAGTAACTTCCTGCCGTCATGGCTTGCGAAAACTGGCTAATGCGTAGTGCGTAAGCCCGCTACACACTACGCACTACATTTTCGAGCATCTCAAGCGCCTGCGCGACTACACGCGCGACGTCGATTCGCTCCATGCACTCGGGGCGCGCCAGGCCACGCGGGCAGGCTGCGAACTCGCCGCACGGGCTGCACCACAGATCTTCGCGCAGCACCACATGTCGAGCCGGGTCGCCCCATGGCCCGAACCGGCCGGCGTCGCCGGGCCCATACAGGTGTATGGTTCGCGCGCCCTGCGCCGCTGCCAGGTGCGTCGGCCCGCTGTCAACCCCCAGAACAAGCGCCGACAGCCGCAGCAGCGCCGCCAACTGACCGACACTGGTCTGGCCCGCCAGCGACAGCACGGGCGAACGCATGTGTGCGGCTACTGCCGCGACCAGCGCCTGCTCATCGGGGCCACCGGTTAACACCAGTCGTGCCCCCACCGCTTGCAGCGCATCCGCGACCTCTGCCCAGCGCTCGGGGAACCATAGCTTGGCCGGTCCGCCCGTGCCGGGGTGCAACACCACCAGCGGGGATGTGGCAAACCCCTGTGCGGCAATCCAATCTTGTGCCCATGTGATGTCGTCTGGCGCGGGATCGAAACGAGCGGGGATAGCCCGCGCACCCGACTGCCCCGAATCGCCGAGCGCAGCGCGAGCGGCCTGTCCTGCCCCTCGTCGAGCTCGGGAACCGCGGGGTCGAAGGAGGGTCGGGGGGTGAAGATCCGCAGCCGCCTCGACCAGCGCCAGGCCCTGGGCTGTCACATGATCGCGTGGGTTCCAGGGCAGCGCTTCGGTCAAAAATGGCCGGCACTCCGGCATAGCGAAGCCAACGCGCTGCGGCACGCCTGCCAGGAGCGCCAGCGCGGCGCCCCACCAGTGGTCGTCGCGCCCGACGATCGCGAGATCGTAACACCCCGCGCGCAGCAGCAGGGCATAGCGCAGCAGCAAGAGGTAAGGGCGCACAAGAGACCAAAGACCAAAGACCAAAGACCAAAGAATTCGTGAGAGCTTTGGTCCTTGGTCTTTGGTCCTTGCTCCATCGTCCGGCCGGCGCCGCTCGAAGCCGGGGAATGGGCACGTCGCCAGCGCGTCTATGTCCGGGTTACGATCGAGCGCCATGCGCGACCATGGCCCGACCAGCGCGGTCACATGCGCGTCGGGGAGCCGCTGGCGAAGCGCGGCCAACACCGGCGTGGCCAGCAGCAGATCGCCCAGGTGATCGGGCTTGATATACAGCACCGAGGCGATCACACCCTTCCTGCGGCGCACGAGCGGGCCGGCAAGGGCAGCGAGAAGCTGAAGGAAGAGCAGGCGTATCCAGCGGCGAAATGGAGAATTGAGAATTGAAAATTGAGAGTAATGCTCGCTTGGCATAAGATAGCTTTCTCAATTCTCCATTCTCAATGATAGGACTTACGCGGTCGCCTACTCAGTGGGAGGCTTGGAGGGCGAAAGCCCTCCAAGATCTTTTCTATTTGGCCGCTGTCGGCCACATTCGTGGCCGACAGCGGCCAAATAGAGGTTTTTTCGGGGGCGGCGCAGCCGCCCCCGAACCCCACTGCGTAAGTCCTGTCAATTAGAACAGCATCGCCCCGGCCTCGCGGCCAAGCTGGCGCAGGCGCTCACCAAGCGGCTTACGACCGTTGCCCTCCATCTGGTCGGCCAGCTCGTTCAGCCGCTTGACGAAGTCGGCCGTGATCATACGCGGGTTCTGGCGCAGCAGCTTGGTGGCATCCTGCGGCTTCTCGGCCGAAAGCAAGTCGTTGATGAAGCGCTCCTCCGGCGAGAGCGACTCCTGCGCAATCTGGAGCGCCAGACGCTCGATTTCGGCCAGACGCTCGACTGCCTGGGTGTTGCCCATGCGCTGGGCCGCGGCGGCGTTGGCTTGCAGCACCAGCAGGAAGGCCTCGTCGATCTTGTCGCTACGCTCGCGCAGCGCGGCCGCGATATCGGGCGCGGCCAGGATCTCCTCCAGCACTTTCGCGCCGGCCTCGAACAACTGCTGGGCCTGCTTGTCCATGCGCTCGACCGTCTCGAGGATCAGCGCGCGGCGCGCGGTCAGTCGCTCGGCGGTGGCGCTGTCGCCGGCCTGCGCGGCGGCGTCGATCCGGGCGGTCCAGGCTTCGAAGAAGCTATAATCGAGCACGGGACGCAGCTCGGCGATCGTCTGCTCCAGCTCGGCATCCGCAGCGTCGGCCAGGCGTTGGATCGCCTCGTCGAGATCGAGATCCTCGTACTCATCGCCCGCTCGGTCGAGGCTGCTGGCGTCGAAGCCGGTCAGCTCGATCAGCTTCGCGCGCAGATTCTCTAGCAGCTGGGCTGAATCATCGCGGCCGCCCTGAGCGCTGGCGTCGGCGAAGGCCGTCAGCGTGGCGAAAAACTCATAGTCGAGCGCGGCTTTGTTCTGGGCCACCGCGTCGGCGAGCTGCTGCTCGCCCTGCTCGAAGGCTTCGGCCATGCGACTGATCAGCTCGACGCGCGCGCGCTGAGCTTCGATCACCTCGCGCGAGATCCCATCGGCCTCGAGAACTGCATCGAGCAGCGAATTGAGCGTCAGGAAACGGCGCGGCGCCAGCAAATAGCCCTTAGGCGCGTCGGCCGGCAGATCGCGCATAATCAGGCTGGTGGCGTCGCCGATGAAACGTTCCTGCTCCTCCGGGCGCGCGTTCAGCTGCTGCGGAAAATGGACCAGAAACAGCTGCTTGGCGGGATCGTGGTAGATCAGCGGCGCGGCGATCATCGCGGGCGTGCCGCAGTTTGGGCAGACGGCGACATTCAGCTGGCCGGCCAGCAAATAGTTCTTTAGCTCGGGCTGGACGCCGACATCAATAACTGTAAAGACCTGCGCGCGCATGGGGGTGCGGCAGTTCGGGCAGGCCAATTGTATGACTTGTGGTGCGGGTGCGGACATACCAAGAAAAAGCCTTTCTCAATGAATCGCGCCGGGATACCCGGCGCGAACGTAGACGCAAATCATCTCCGAATATTATAGCACAGTCATGGGAGGTCTGGAGGGGCCGAAGGCCCTTCCAGACCCCACCATCGCAAGCGAAGTGCTGCGTCGCTCTCGGCTTTCAACCCAGCCGCGTATCCCACAGCTGCTCCAGCCGATCTTTCATGACACGTTCGAGGCCATCCGGATATGCTATTCCATGTCCGCGGGCCAGATCCGGCGCCACTTGCTGGTAGAACCGGATAATCACGAGAGCAGCCTGAAGCATCGAGCCTCGTTCCATGGGGCAATGTGCGCCCTGTAATGGCGATAGCTGCTCGATTGGTATTGCTCGCTCTACTTTAAAATAGCCATCCGACCCGACGTCCGCATCCGAGAAGTTGTGGTGCAGGCGAGCGAGGTTCAGACAATAGCGACGCAACTCCTCCAGCTGGCTGTAGGCCCACCACAGCTGCCCGCGCCCGATCGCGGTGATGAAGTGAGACATGTCATGCCAGAACCAGTAGACCAGACGACGTAACGTTTCGATCTGCTCGGCCTCAGTACGTATCGGCTCAGGGAAAACGGCCCCAGCGAGGATGCGCTGCTTGTCCAGCAGGATCCAGTATGGTCCGCTGTGAATGTGATCCAGGTGGCTCTGGCTGCCGAACCAAAGTTCGCCTTCGGTGCCATCATTAAAAATGAAGAACACAATGTTGGCAAGATCAAAGTCTTCCAGGAATACCGGCTCGCCCAGCAGCCGTAGAAAATCCTTACGCCTGGCCAGGAAGTCCTCATATGCCGCATCGGTGGTGATCAGGCAGAGATCGAGATCGGAATAGGCGTCGGCTGCGCCCTTAACATACGAGCCCCCGAGAAAGGCGGCCATAATCTGCTTATCCTCCTCGCAAGCTGCGACAAATCGATCAACGAAGACCTGATGGTTATGAGCCAGTTGTATTGCTTGTGAATCCATTGTGTTGCTTCTCCTACTTACATTGATTGTTCAAGCTGCTAAAGATCAGAAAGGCCTTTCTGCCTTTGCACTCGGTTGGAAGGGGTGGGGGTTTGGCGGCGGGCAAAGCCCGCCCCCAGAGCAGATTTTTCTGGTGGTCGTGCTTGACGGCCTTGCCGCCAGCACGACCACCAGAAAAGGCATTAGGAAGGGCTGCGCCCTTCCTTACCTACCCTTGTGAGAATTCCAACAGTCACGTTGCCACGAACGTGTCTGACAGCATGACACCATACCGGCCAAGCGTGCGGGTATCCAATCACCCATCGTATTGGGATACAAAAAGTGATACAATCCGTGCGTACGCCTGCACGTTAGCCGCACGGTGCGCACCCACGAGGCATCCCTCAGTATTGCGGCCGCATGGTGGCAGGAGACGGGATGGAGCAAGATGCATCCTTTGGGCGCTGGCTCATGCGACGCCGGAAAGCGCTGCGACTGAGCCGCGCCGAGCTGGCGCGCCGGGTCTGCTGCGCAGCCATCACGCTGCGCAAGATCGAGGAGGATGAGAGGAGGCCCTCGCAGCAGATCGCCGCGAAGCTTGCCGATCACCTGGCTGTCCCTTCCGCGGAATGCGCGACCTTTATCCAGGTGGCCCGCGGCCAGCTGCGTGTCGACTGGCTGCCGCCCGCGGATCGGCCTGCCCCTCGCGCGCCACGCATAGCCACAGGCGCGCGGCTGCCCATCCCACCCACGCCGCTGATCGGCCGCGCGGCGGATGTAGCTGCCGTGCGCGACCTGCTGCTGCGCGGCGATGTGCGGCTGCTGACCCTGACTGGTGCGCCCGGGATCGGCAAGACCCGCCTCAGTCTCCAGGTGGCCACGGACCTGCGAGATGCCCCTTCGACCCTTCGACCCTTCGACCCTTCGACAAGCTCAGCGGGCACCAAGCTCAGCGGGCACCAAGCTCAGCGGGCACCAAGCTCAGCGGGCACCAAGCTCAGCGGGCACCAGGCTCAGGGGGAACCAGGCTCAGGGGGAGCCTCAGGGCAGGCACGCTCAGGGCAAGCTTTTGCTGATGGAGTAACGTTCGTTCCACTGGCGCCATTGAGTGATCCGGGCCTGGTTCTTGGCGCCATCGCCAAGACGCTCGGGATCGCGGAGCGCGCCGGCGAATCCATGGGCGATCGTCTCAAAGACTATCTATGCGAGAAGCAGCTGCTGCTTATTCTGGACAACTTCGAGCATGTCCTGCCAGCTGCGGCGCAGCTGGCCGAGCTGCTGTCGGCCGCGCCGCGGCTGGCTCTGCTGGTGACCAGCCGTGTGGCGCTGCGCCTGGCCGGCGAACAGCGCTTCGCGGTGCCACCGCTCGCGCTACCTCCACTGTCAAAGGATGAAGGCAGAACGATGAAGCATGAAGACCGTCGCGCGCGAGAGACGTTTCATCCTTCATCGTTCATCCTTTATCCTTCCGTAGAGCTATTCGTCCAGCGAGCCCGGACGGTCCATCCACGTTTCGAGCTGACCGACGCGAACGCACAGGTGATCACCACGATCTGTGCCCGCCTCGACGGCCTACCCCTGGCGATCGAGCTTGCGGCGGCACGGATCAACCTGTTCACGCCACCCGAGCTATTGACGCGTCTCGATCGGCGCTTCGCGCTGCTGACAGGCGGGACGCTAGATATGCCAGAGCGCCAGCAGACACTCCAGCGGGCGATCGATTGGAGCTACGCGCTACTGGAGGAGCAGGAGCGGACTCTGTTCTGCCGGCTGGGGGTGTTTGCCGGCGGCTGGACGTTGAAGGCGGCCGCCGCAGTTCTAAGTTCTGAGTTCAGAGTTTTGAACTCCGATCAGCCCAACTCAAAACTCAGAACTCAAAACTTTGAGCTCGATATTCTGAATGGAATGGCATCGCTGGTGGACAAAAGCCTGCTGCAGCATATCGAAGGGAATGATGGCCGTTCGCGCTTCACCATGCTGGAGACCATCCGTGCGTACGCGCTCGAACGCCTGGAGGCCAGCGGCGAAATGCCGGCACTACGGCGACACCACGCCACCTACTTTCTGGCGTTCGCAGAAGCGGCCGAGCAGCAGCTGGCCGCGCCCGACCAGCTGCTCTGGCTGGATCGATTAGAGCAGGATCATGATAATCTGCGGGCGGCGCTGGCCTATTGCCTTGAGGCTAGAGACTTGAGGCTAGAGGCTAGTGTTCAGGCCGGATATAGCCACACCCGACAAGCAGGCTCTGCTAGCCTCCAGCCCCTAGCCCCTAGCCCCTTGGAGATCGCGCTGCGGCTCAGTGGGGCGCTAGCCGACTTCTGGAATATTCGTGGCTACCATAGCGAGGGGCGAGCCTGGCTCGATCGCGCACTTGACCGCGCTGGTGCTCCAACATATGCTGGCGCCAGGCCAGATTATGCCGCCGATCTAATGCCGCCGGCCAGCACGGCCGCACGCGCAAAGGCGCTCCACGGTGCGGGAAAACTGGCGCATGTACAGGAAGATAACGCGCGGGCGCAGGTTCTCTTCACCGAAAGCCTGGCGCTGGCACGTGAGATCGGAGATCCCAAGCTGGTCGCGCTGATTCTGAACAACCTGGCTGAGCTTGCGCTGCACGAGGGCGATATCGAGCAGGCGGCGACCCAATGCACCGAGGGTCTGGCGCTTGCCCGCACTGCCGGCGACGGTAGCGTGACAGCGGGGCTGCTGCTTGGTCTCGGCGACGTGGCGCGGGCCCAGGGCAATCTGCTTTTTGCCGCGTCCTGCTATGAAGAGAGCCTTGCGATACGCCGGGCACTCGACGACCGGAGCGGTATTGGGTGGGCGCTCCATGCGCTGGGAGGGTTGGCGCTGGCGCAAGGCGATGCGCAGCGCGCGGCAGGGATTTTCGCGGAGGGGCTGGCGCTGGCGCGAGAAGTCGGCGACCAGGAGAATACCGCCTGGCTGCTCTACCATACAGGACTGCTGGCCCTGCAGCAGCATGATCTAGCTGGCGCCGCGGCGCGGTTTGTGGAGAGCGCGCGGCTCTTGTACCTGCTCGGCGCAGGCCAGGGCATCGCGCTGAACCTGGTCGGCCTGGCAGACGTCATGATCCAACGGCGGCAGCTGGCTACGGCAGCACGGCTGCTCAGCGTAGCTGAGGCACAGCATTGGGTGGCCTCTCGCTCCTGGTGGGTGGCGGCGGATCGTATCACCTATGAACGCAGCGTCGCTGCCGTCCGCGCGCGGCTCGACGAAATCAGCTTCGTGATGGCATGGTCGGCCGGGCGGGCGATGACGCTAGAGCAGGCCATCGCCGAAGCATTGGAGCGTTGAGTATTTGACGATGGACGATGGACG
>DATFXE010000198.1:0-10304 GCA_035258585.1 Roseiflexaceae bacterium
CCCCCCGCCCCCACACCCCCATCCCGCAAACTGTAAAGTTGCCAAGAACCTTGACTTAGCGGTACAATATGCTATTCAGACAGTGCTCGCGTGCGACGATCAGCCGCCAGCACGCGGCCATGTCGCTGCGGTGGTAAGGAATTAGTGTGATAACCTACGACGAACTAGCGGCCGGGTTGGAAGATGCCTGGCTATTGGCTGGCCTGCACGATCATCTGCTCGCTGAGAGCGTGCTGCCCGATACACTCGAGCGAATCTACCGCGTCGAGCTCTTTCCCGAGCACCCCGAGCCGCTCACCGAGGGCATTTCACCGCCCTGGGTCGAGCTCAGCTTCACATGGACCCCCGCACAGCAGCTGCACTCCGAAGGGCGCGAGATCTCGCCAGGCATCCTTGAGCTGGCCTGGACCTACACCGTCGACGTGCGTGGGCAGGGCGAACGGAGCGACCTGGATCTAACGCGAGCCTTCAATGCGGCAGTGCGCGCCGCACTGCGTCGCGCCGCCCCGGATATGCCCACCCCAGTCGAATATATCGCCGTCGAGGTGCGGCGCGGCTATCGCTCCAACGCCGACAAGCCGGTCCTAGCGTACGTTCAACTCGTCGGCACCAATGTGACCGACCTGGGCGATTTATGGAGTGACCGCGCGCCCGACGCGCTGCGCGAAGCCTTGCGCGACGAGCTGATCATCGTGGCGGCGCTGCTGCACTCGCTGGGCGAAACGTTCGCGCCGGCCGGGCTGGGCGGCTACCGCCCGGTGGATACGGCCTGAGCTGAAGGCGAGAGCGTAACCTGTGTCAGATCTCGCCCACCATGTGTATCCTGGCACGCCGATTGCTGACAAGTGTTATCGCTCATCACTACACATCAGCAAGGAGGCAAGCGCTATGACTGAGCGTGAATATCACCGCGACCCTGACGCTCAATCGGCTACGCGGAAAGATGTATATGTCGAGCGCCAGGTGGATACGACAGATACCCCGCCGGAGGATGCAGCCCGCGACATCTATCGGGAACGTACATCTGGCCCGGCTGGCGAGCAGGTGGTACGTTCCGAGCATGTAAGCGTGCCTAGCAATACCGCTCGCCGCGCCGCAGACGTTGCGCGGGCAAAACAGATCATCTATTTCCTCTTTGGGGTGATCGAGGTGTTGCTGGCGATGCGTTTCATCCTGCTCGCGCTTGGCGCCAGTCAGGCGAGCGGGTTTGTCAGGCTGGTCTATGGGCTCAGCCGGCCGTTCGTGCTGCCCTTCCAGGGAATCTTCGGCGAGCCGGCCCTGGATGGCGCGGTGCTGGAGTGGGCCTCGCTGGTTGGCATCGTCGTCTACGCGCTCGTCGCCTATGGGCTGGCGCGCCTGATCGAGCTGATCTATGCGCCTGCGCCGCGCACGGGCTAGACCTAACTATATCGCGTAGAGTCTTTCGGCGATTCGCATCTCGCGGGATGTGCTGAGGCGCTGACGTGATGGCAGCGCCTCAGCACATCCTCTGGTCCACGCTACGGTTCCCAGTTTTTGCTACGCTGAATATGGTATAATTCGCCCGTGCCCGGACGCCGTCGTCGTACTATGCTGGCCCGGCCAGCTATATAGTGGAGAGGCACGTTGAAAAGGAGTGGGGATTATGATTCAGAAGGAAGCATTTGTGAACATTCGCGCGCGTCTGGAGCACGAGCGCGCCACACTACGGAGCGATATAGAGGCGCTGGCGATCGACAACCAGGCCCAACAGGATGATTACGGCGTCGGCAACCATATCGCGGATGACGCAACAGAAGTCTTCACCCGCGAGCGCAATATCGCACTCCGCAACAACGCCCAGGATCTGCTGGCGCAAGTCAATGCGGCGCTCGATCGGCTCGATCAAGGCCGCTACGGGATATGTGCGCGTTGTGGCCAGGAGATCGCCCCCGACCGCCTTGAGGCGCTCCCCTACGCGATCTACTGTATTAAGTGCCAATCCCTGGTTGAGCACGAGCGCTAGACCATAGAACGTTCCAACGTTCGCACGTTGGAGCATACCAACGTTTCAGATAATCGGAGATATTTGTGCAACAGGAGCTACCTAGCCGATGGTCGCGGCCGGCACTGGTCGGAGTGGCTGTGATCGGCCTCGACCAGCTGAGCAAAGCCTGGATTCTGCGCACGCTTGGGCCGGATGAGGGAACCAGCATTCCACTGCTTGGGTCCTGGCTTAGCCTAACATACATCAAAAACAATGGGGTTGCCTTCGGCATGTTCCAGGGCATTCCTCATTTTTTTACCCTCACCTCAATCGTGATCAGCATTGGCGCACTGCTGTTCTACCGCTACCAGCTGCCGAATAATCGCCCGTGGATCCAGGTCAGCTTGGGGATGATCGTCGGCGGCGCGATCGGCAATATTATCGACCGCCTGCGCTACGGCTATGTCGTCGATTTCGTTCATGTCAGCTGGTTCCCCGGCATCTTCAACCTGGCCGATAGCGCGATCACGGTTGGGGTGCTGATGCTGGCGGGGTATCTCCTGCTGATGGGCGAGAGCGGCGCCAGCGTCGCACGCAAGCGGCCGGCCGACGAAGCGCTCCTGGGCGAACTGCTCAGCCGGGATCAGTGGCGGGGCGACCGGCAGTAATGGCAGGGGTAGTGCGTAATGCGTTAGGAATTGAGGCGCTACGCACTACGCATTACGCCTCAGGGGAGAAGCGCGGATTGAGCGACGAGCAGCTGCAACTCGTTGTCGAGCCTGCACACGATGGACTGCGCCTCGATCGCTTTGTAGCTGAGACTGTGACTGACCTCTCGCGCAGCTATGCTCGTCAGTTGATCGAGGATGCGCATATCCGTCTCAACGGCCGCGACGCCCGCCCAAGCTCGCCCGTCCACGCCGGCGATACCGTCAGCATCAGGCTGCCCGTCGCTCAGCCCACCGATCTGGTGGCACAGGATATCCCGCTGACGGTGGTCTACGAAGATGCCGATGTAGTGGTCATCGATAAGCCTGCCGGTATGGTTGTCCATCCCGCGCCCGGCCACCTCGACGGCACGCTGGTCAACGCCCTGCTGGCGCGTTACCCCGATATCACCGTCAGCGGCGATCTCCGCCCCGGCATCGTCCACCGGCTCGACCGTGACACCTCGGGACTGCTGGTAGTCACGCGCAACGACCGGGCGCGGCATGCCATCCAGGCCCAGCAGCAGGCGCGTACTATGACCAAAGCCTACCTGGCTGTGGTCGAGGGGCGCTTCAAAGAGACGGAAGGGCTGATCGACGCGCCAATTGCGCGCCACCCCACCGACCGTAAGCGTCAGGCGATCGTCGCCGACGGCCGCGCGGCGCGCACACACTGGCGGGCGCTAGAGGATCTGGGGGAATACACGCTGATCGAGGCGCGCCTGGAAACCGGCCGCACACATCAGATTCGAGTACACTTTGCCTACAAGAGCCGCCCACTCCTCGGCGACCCGCTGTATGGCCCGCGCAAGCCGCGCGCGACCTTTGGGCTTACCCGCCAGTTCTTGCACGCCTACCGGCTGGGGTTCGCCCTGCCGTCGAGCGGCGAGTGGGCCGAGTTCGAATCGCCGCTGCCGGAGGACCTGCGCATGGCGTTGGAGAAGCTACGCGCCCGCGCACTATCGCAACATTGATCGGGTGCGACTGGTGTTATACTAGAGCCAGTTTACAGAATCAAACAAGGAGCAGATATGCGACCGAAAATTACGATTATCGGCGCGGGCTTCGTCGGCTCCACTGCGGCGCACTGGATCGCTGCGAAGGAGCTTGGCGATATTGTTCTGATCGATATCATCGAGGGCATACCCCAGGGCAAAGGACTCGATCTGCTGGAGGCCAGCCCGATCGAAGGCTTCGATTTGCATGTCGTCGGCACCAACGACTACGCCGATACCGCCAACTCCGATGTGATCGTCGTGACATCGGGCGCACCGCGCAAGCCCGGCATGAGCCGCGAGGATCTGATCAAGGTCAACGCCAATATCACCCGCGATTGCATCTCCAAAGCCGCGCGGCTTTCGCCTAACGCAGTGATCGTTATGGTCAACAATCCGCTCGATACCATGGCCTACCTGGCCAAGCAGGTCAGCGGCTTCCCCAAGAACCGGGTTGTCGGCCAGGCCGGCGTGCTCGACAGCGCGCGCTACCGCACCTTCATCGCCCAGGAGGCCGGCGTCTCGGTCGAGGATGTTCAGGCCATGCTGATGGGCGGCCACGGCGATGAGATGGTCCCGCTGCCGCGCTTCACGACGATCGGCGGCATTCCGGTGACCGAGTTTATCTCGCAGGAGCGGCTGGATGCGATCGTCGACCGCGCGCGCAAGGGTGGCGGAGAGATCGTCAACCTGCTCAAGACCGGCAGCGCCTACTACGCGCCAAGCGCCGCTACGGTGCAGATGGTCGAAGCGGTGCTGCGCGACAAGAAGCGCGTGATCCCATGCGCAGCCTATCTCGACGGCGAGTATGGGCTGAGCGATATGTACTTTGGCGTGCCGGTGGTGCTCGGCGCCGGTGGCGTCGAAAAGGTCATTGAGCTGCCGCTGAATGCGGATGAGCTTGGGCTGGTCAAGAAGAGCGCCGAGGTGGTAAAATCCTCGATCGAAGCCCTGAAAGCCATGTAGATTTGTAGCGCGTGGTGCGTGCAGTAATGCAACGCATTACGCACTACACGCTACTCAGCCTGGTCGTCGACGAAGAAGTCTGCGACAAACAAATGATGGAAACAGGTCACTTCGATAATTCCGGCGATGATCTATTGTTGCTACGCCAGATTGCCCAGGGGCAATTCGCGGCGCTCGAGCAATTATTCGTTCGTTACCAACGCCAGGTCTATCAGCTGGCGCTCGGTATCACGCGCGATGCCGAGACGGCTGAGGAAGTATTGCAGGATACTTTCTATCGCCTGCATGTGCATGCCGGTGAGCTCGACGGATCGCTGCCGCTGCTGCCCTGGCTGTACCGCGTGGCGGCAAACCTGGCCTACAACCAGGCCAGGCGGCGAAGTTTCTGGGGCGAGCCGTTCCACGCGCTGGCGGAGCGGCTGAGCGCACCGGCACTGCGCTCGCCCGAGCATATCGCCGAGCAGCATGAAATGCAGGCGATCGTCCGTTCCGTACTCGACGATCTGCCGCCAAACCATCGTGCGGTACTCGTATTGCACTATTTGCAAGATTACTCGATTCCGGAGATTGCCACGATCTTTGATTGCCCTGAGGGAACCGTCAAATCACGTCTACACCACGCCCGCAAGCTGCTGAAAGCGCAGCTTCAGCGACACTACGGCGGGGCAGCCATTCTGCCCGATCAACTATGAGCGCATCATCGACCTCAACTACATCCACTGTGCCGTCGCCCCCGCGCTGGCAGCTGCTGAGCGGCGAACGATTCTATATCGCGGCGCGCTGGGCCATGCTGGCGCTGTTGGCGGTGATCGGCAGCCTGCTGGCACGTCAGCCGCTCTGGCCACCCTCGCGCGCAATAGACCCGATTCTGCTGCTTGTCTGGGCTTATGCGCTGTTCAACTTGCTGGCATCGCTAGCCTTGTTCGTGCCGGGGCTGGGCGCGCTGTTGAGCCTGGCCTTCCTGGTCGATATCGTCTTTATTTCGCTATTTACCTACGTCAGCCACGATCCGCGCGACCTGTTCTACCCGCTGTACTTGCTGCCGCTGGTCAGCGCCGCGTTTCGGCTGCGCCCTTCCGTCAGCCTGCTGACCGGCGTAGTATCGGCCGTGGCATATGTCACAGCCTACCTGCTCGCGCGGATCGGGCCGAATAATGGCACGCCGCCATATGATGCGGTGAGTCTGGTTGGCCTACTGCTGCGCGCCGTCGCGCTGGTCTGCATCCCCTGGCTCACAAGCGGCCTGGCCGAGCGCTGGACTAGCACGAATCGCATGAGCGTGGCGCTTGCCGAGCAGAAGCAGCAGGACGCGCTCGGTGAGGCCAGCGCTTACCGTGACCAGATGCGCTCGCTCTACGAGGTGGCCTACACGCTCTCCACCACGATGAATTATCAGAGCGTGCTCGACGCCGCGCTATTCGAAAGCCGCAAGCTGGTGCCGTATGTATCTGGCATGGTGCTGCTCTCGACGGGAGCGCCCGATGAACTATATATCGCCGCATCCGCTGGAGTGCCCGAGAGCGACAAGCAGCGGCGAATTCAGCTCGATACCGGGCGAATCGGCCAGGCGCTGCGCTCCGGCGACCCGTGCATCGTCGAGGATATCAGCCGCGAGGCCGAGCTGCGCCCACTCACGGTGCTGGCAGCATGCCGATCTGCATGCCTGGTGCCGCTCCGTGCCGCGCTGCGCACATATGGCCTTTTGTTGATCGCCAGCGACCGCGAGAACGCCTTTACCCAGGACCAGCTCGGCATGGTCGTAGCCCTGGCGAACTATGCGATCATCGCCCTGCACAATGCCCAACTGGTCTATGATCTGCGCCAGGAGCGCTCGAAGCTGCTCTCCAAGGAGGAAGAGGTGCGCCACCAGCTCGCGCGCGACCTGCATGATGGCCCAGCGCAGTCGTTGGCGGCGATCACAATGAATGTCGAGTTCATCAAGCGGCTGCTGGAGCGCGATCCGCCGCGTGTCATCCCTGAGCTGGATAAGCTTGGGGCGCTGGCCAAACGGACAACTCACGAGGTCCGTACCATGCTGTTCGAGCTGCGGCCGCTGGCGCTCGAAACACAAGGGCTCGACACCACGCTGCGCCAGTACCTCGAGCGCTTCCAGGGCAGCGGCACCGACATCATCCTTGAGTCGAACGAGATCAGCGCCAGCCTGGATACCAAGACCGAAGGAACACTGTTCAACATCATCCAGGAGTCGATCAACAACACACTCAAATATGCCAAGGCCGAGCATATCTGGATTCGCCTCAAACAGACGCCTACGACGTTAGAGGTCACAGTCCAGGACGACGGCCGGGGCTTCGACCTCCAGAAAGTGCTCGACTCATACGAAAAGCGCGGCTCCTTCGGCCTGCTGAACATCGAGGAGCGTGCCAAGCTGATTGGCGGCACCTCTGAGCTGATCTCGGCCCCAGGGCAGGGCACCACCGTGCGCGTAACCGTCCCTCTTACCTAAGTTCTGAGTTCTGAGTTACACGAGTTACGCGGTGGTGGGGTTTGGGGAGGCTCTGCCTCCCTAAGATCTTCTTTTTTCTGGCGAACGTTGGCGGCAGAGCCGCCAACGTTCGCCAGAAAAAAGCTTCTAGGAGGGCTTGCAGCCCTCCGAACCTCCCCACAATGGACGACCGCGTAAGTCGTGAGCGTTAGGGTTGCTTGAATCTCAAATCTCAAATCTCAAATCTCAAAACTATGGAAAATCCGTATCTCTCCCCCGCCCGCGTTCGTGCGGCATTGCGGGCGCTGGAGCTTCGGCCGACCCGCGGCATGGGCCAGAACTTCCTGATCGACCCGGACGCGCTCGGCGCGATCGTCGGCGCGGCCGGCCTCTCGCGCGCCGACACAGTAATCGAGGTTGGGCCAGGGCTAGGTGTGCTGACATGGGAGCTGCTGGCCCGCGCCGGCCATGTCACCGTGGTCGAACTGGATCGCCGCCTGGCCGATCGCCTGGGGCAAGAATTTCCTAGCCAGCCGAACCTCAGGATCGTCCAGGGCGATATCCTCAACCTGCCATCAGAGCAACTGACGGGAGTTGGGGGTATCTCCGATGGATTCCAACCCCTAACACCCAGCTCCCAGCTCCCGCCCTACAAGGTCGTCGCCAACCTGCCCTACGCGATCACCTCCGCTGTGCTGCGCCATTTCCTGGAGGCCGAGTATAAGCCCGAGCTGATGGTGTTGCTGGTGCAGTGGGAGGTCGCCCAGCGCATCGTGGCCGGCCCAGGCGACCTGAGCGTGCTGGCGCACTCGGTGCAGATCTACGCCGAGCCGGAGATCATCGCGCGCTTGCCATCCGCCAGCTTCGTGCCGGCGCCGGCAATCGATTCGGCGGTGCTGCGGCTGCGCGTGCGGCCAGAGCCGGCGGTCGCTGTCGAGGTCGCGCCGCTGATGCGGCTGATCAAGGCCGGCTTTCTCCAGGCGCGCAAGAAGCTCTCCAACGCTCTGCCGACCGGCCTGGCCGCCATGGGCGTACGCGTCGACAAGCAGCGCGCCGTGGCCGCGCTGGCGGCCGCCGGCGTGGACCCAAACCGCCGCGCCGAAACCGTGACGCTCGAAGAGTGGGTGCGGGTGTATCACGAGCTAGGCGTACGTGAAGAGCGCGAAGGGGACGAAGAAGGCTAAGAATGAGGTTATTGCGTCTATTCGGGTACTTCTGACCGAAGACCCAGGACGGAGGACGGCGGGCTATCGTCTATCGTCCTCCGTCTTCCGTCAAGAGCTGGAATATATGCCAGCACCAAGAACTGGCAAGAAATGTCAAGTCTGCCACGGCCTCCCGTGCTAGAGTCGCATCAGACCGATGACAAACTAGCACACAATCACAAAGGAGGTCGTATGAAGTCCCGCAATCGCATCTTCGCCGTCGTCCTGGCGCTTCTGTTCGTTTTAGCGCTTACCGCCTGTGGTGGTGGCGCACCCGCCTCGCTGAGCGATATTCCAACCTACCCCAACGCGGTAGCCCTGAAACCTGGCGAGAATCCGATGGCCGACACCCTGGCCAAGAATGTACAGCAAGCCGGGGCTATGGGCGCGAAGCTCGACCAGAAAATTTTTACTCTGCCCAAGGATGCCAGCTGGGATCAGATCAAGGGCTTCTATTCGGAGAAGCTGACCAGCGCCGGCTGGAGCTCGACCAGCCTACCGATCCCCGACAACGACATGTTCAAGATGACCGTCTGGACCAAGGGCGGCCAGAGCCTGACCGTCGGCCAGCTCACCGAGCCGGTCAGCAAGGACAGCTTTCTGCTGTTCTCGCTCGCCACACAGTAGCCACAACCGAGAATCGCGTGCCCTCTAAGCGAACCAAGAACCGAGAACCGATGTCAGCGCCGGTTCTCGATTCTCGGTTGTTGGCCCTTACGCCGCCACGGCCTCCACATCGCCCTCGGCCCGCTCTCTGGCCGAGCCGATCGAGAAGTATTTTGCCTCGGGGTGGTGGACGACGATCGCGGCGGTGCTCTGCTCCGGCACCAGCTGGAACGCCTCGGTCAGCGTCACGCCGATCTTCTCGGCCGGCAGGATGCCGAACAGCTTGGCGTGCTCCTCCAGATCCGGGCAGGCCGGGTAGCCCCAGGAGTAGCGCTTGCCCTGCTCGCCGCGCAGCCCCAGCCCATGCCGCACCACCCGGTTGGTGTACTCCGCCAGCGCCTCGGCCAGCGAGACGCTCAGACCGTGGATGTAATAGGAACGGCTGTAGTCGCCGCTGGCCTGTAGCTGCTCGGTCAGATCGTCCACGCGCGTGCCCATCGTGACGATCTGGAACGCCGCTACGTCGAACTCGCCCTCGTCCACGCCGCGGAAGTAGTCGGCCAAGCTGAGCCGCTCGCGTTCGGGCTGGCGCGGGAACACAAAGCGTGTCAGCTCGCGCACATGCGAGAGCGGCCTGGGCAGCGGCCCTTTGCCGGCCTCCGGCCCCCAGCCGCCGCTGCCGGTCTCGACCAGCGAGGCCGGATCGTAGACGATCAGCTCATTGCCGTCGGATTGAACCGGGAAGTAGCCATAGATCACCTTTGGCTCCAGCCAGCCATCGCGTTCGGCCTCGCGGATGAGATCGCGTACACGCGTATCGAACTCGGCCTTCAGCCTCTCCCATTCGGCGCCCTTGGCATTCTTAGCACCCCACTGCAAGCGGTACAGCGCATTGCGATCCATGCAATCGACGACATCCTGGAGCTTGATCCGCGTGACCACCTGTGTGCCCCAGAACGGCGGCGCCGGAACCTGCACGTCGCGGCGGACATTCGAGCGAACGCGCTCGCCATTCTGGCTGGCCTTGCCCAGCTCATCCAGTGCCACGCGCCCGCGCAGCTTCTGGTGCAGCACGCCGGCAGCCTCAGCCTTGGCCTGGTGGACGAAGCTCGGGCGAATCACCGGATCGGAGAGCTTGTCCATCGTCTCCAGGCCCTCAAAGGCGTCTTTGCAGTAGAAGACGCCCGGCTCATACGGCTCCTCCTCGCCGACGAAGGAGATCCGCTGGCCGTATTGCTTGTTGATCGCGGCGCCGCCGACCAGCACCGGGAACGATAGCCCGCGCCGGTGCAGCTCCTGCACACACAGCGGCATCTGCTTCGACGTGCTCACCAGTAGCGCAGACAGCCCGATCGCGTCGGCGCCGACCTCGATCGCTTTCTCGATGATTGTGTTCAGCGGCACCTGCTTGCCCAGGTCGTAGACGGTGTAGCC
>DATFXE010000199.1:0-5603 GCA_035258585.1 Roseiflexaceae bacterium
ACTCCCAACTCCCAACTCCCAACTCTCTCTCTCTGGCCCAGTTGCTGATCTCGTACTGCACATAGCCCGCCGCGCCCAGCAGCTCGATCGCGCGCTCGTACATGTCGGCGGTTGTATCTTCGTCGGGCACGCTGAGCCGGCCGCCCATGACCTGCGCGTAGAGTGGAGTCTTCTCCTCCAGAATCAGCGAATAGAGCGAGAAGTGATCGGTCCGCCAGCCGCAGATCTCGCGCAGTGTCGCTTCCCATTGCTCGAGCGTCTGGCCCGGCAGGCCGAAGATGAAGTCGAGGTTGATATTCTCGAACCCGGCCCGTCGCGCGTCCTCATAGCTGGCGCGGGCCTCCGCGGCGGTGTGGATGCGCCCCAACATGCGCAGCGTCGGGTCGTGCAGACTCTGGACGCCCATGCTCAGCCGGTTCACACCCAGGGCGCGCAGGCCGCGCAGGTAGTCGCGCCCGAGCACCGTGCCGGGGTTGGCTTCGACGGTGACTTCGGCCCGCGCGAGCGGGATAACCTCATTCGCCGCCACCAGCACCTGCTCCATCAGCGGCAGCGGCAACATGCTGGGCGTTCCGCCGCCAAGAAAGATCGTCGGGCGCAGATCGGCGCGGGTGAGCGATTGGGGATCAGGGACCAGCGATTGGGAAGAAACAGCGGCGCTCCCAATCCCTACTCCCCACTCCCGAATCTCGATGCATAGCGCCTCCACATACGCCGTCATGCGGTCGTCCATATTGGCGTAGGTGTTGAAATCGCAGTAGGAGCAGCGGCGATGGCAGAACGGGATATGGATATACAGGTGCTTGACGCCTGTGGAGGGCGCCGGCCAATCGCCTAGAAGCATCGGTTGGGTAGTAAGTTCTATCATAGCGAGATATGATAGCACATTCGGCACTGCATTTAATGGTTCCTTCAGCTTTGAACATTATGATTGCGACCGCATGACTGTTCGTCGTCGCAGGCGACTGCGTCTGCTGCGTGTGTACAACGCTTGGAGTGGTTAACGATGGCAATCTTCCGACACGGCCGTATCGCACGATTGCGCGATCGGATTGATTCCATTGGCAAAACCACATGTGCCAATCTGCTGTTGGTTCTGACGCTTACGCTGCTCATGCGGCTCCCATTTCTCTCCACCAACGCCCACCTGTCCGGTGATATCAAGATCTATCGGAACTGGGCCGAACAGATCTACCGTCACGGGCTGACAACCATCTACGACTCGCCGGAGGCAGACTATCCACCACTGCTGTTATACCTCCTGGGTGGCGAGGCGTGGATCGCGGCCCACTTGCCGTTGGCGCTGACTGCCAATAACGCCGCAATGACCACGCTGATAAAGCTGCCGGCCGTGCTCGCCGACCTCCTCACCACCGCGCTCATTTTCTGGGTGCTGCGCGGCCAGTCGCTGGCGCGGCGCCGCACGATTGCCCTGCTCTATGGGCTCAATCCGGCGATCTGGTATATCTCGGCCTTGTGGGGCCAGACCGACGCGGTCTACACATGCTTGCTGGTCGCTGCAATGCTGCTGCTCATGTACGGCGCGGTGACGCCCGCCTGGATCGCCTACGCGCTGGCGGTCGGCACAAAAGGACAGAGCGTCTTTCTATTCCCGATCATCACCACACTCACGCTGGCGCGGCATGGGGTACGGGGCCTCGCGCGCGGTGTTGGCAGCGGCGTGATCGTGGGCGTGTTGATCACACTGCCCTGGCTGATCAGCGGGCGCCTGATGCTCGTCGTCCAGCGCTACACGCTGCCGAGCCGGCCGTGGCTCCTGGTCGTCAGCGCCTACAATATCTGGTATCTCATGCTCTGGGGGCACATTGGTCGGTTCCCGCCGACGCGGCTGCTGCCGGGGCTACCCGTATCGTACCGCGTCGTGGCGCTGGGGATGTACGCCGTATGGGTGCTCCTGATAGTAGGCCTGCTCTGGCGCGACCCGCGACGGCCGTGGATGCTGGCCACCGTGCTGCTCAACTTGGGTATGTTCATCATGCTGCCACAAATGTACGACCGGTATATGTTTGCGACGATCGTATTTCTGCTGTTGAGCGCCGCCAGTTGGGCATCCACGCGCACAGAAGCTCGCGCCGAGGGTCGGCCAGAGCTCTGGTGGGCCTATGGCGTGCTTTCGCTGACGTTTCTGATCAATCTGATCATCAGCAGCCGGTTCGCACCCGTCCCACGGACGAACCGGCCAACCGTTTGGCAGCCAACGCGCATCAATGCACTCCTCCAAGGATTGGCGCTGTTGGTGGCGCTGACGAACACCATCGTTTTTTGTTGGCTGAGCGCTCGTTTCTTCACCTGGCGCGCGGTAGATGCTGCCCCGGATACGCCTCCGTCGGCAGGGTTAGAAATCAGCGAGTGATAGTAAGCTGGTTGTGTTATCCAAGTACTACGATTTGTCGCAAACCGCCGAATCTATCTAATTCGCAAGCAAAACCCCTCGCCGCCTGTCTATCGCAGCGTAACGATCTATGGTAGGATAGGCAGTGACGACACGGCATAGAAAAGGTGACCGATGCGCTTCAAGGTCTTCGTCTCACTCGTGCTCATCGCGCTCATCCTCGATATCGCGCTACTGAGCTTCAGCCTTCTCCATCCGGCATGGCGCTTGTTCGAGCTTCCTGTGGCCATCGCCGCCGAGCCGCCCGCCGCGGCGACATCTCAGCCGACGCCCACGGCCACCGCCCGAACCGCCACGCCGACGACAACGCCAACCGCTAGCAGCACGCCGCCGCCCACAGCCAGCCCAACCGGTACCAGCACGCCGCTGCCTACGCCCACAGCCAGCCCAGCCGCCAGCATGCAGCCGAGCATCGCCATGGCTACAGCCGAGCCGGCAGCACAACTGATCGCGGCCAAGAGCGAGGCGTTTACGCCGGCGGACAAAGCGGTGCGCGCCAATATTGGGCTGGCTCTCGCCCACTACTATGGCGCGCTCGCCCATGTCGTCCTGCCGCCTGGCGGCGTCTTCTCGTTCAATTCGACGCTGGGGCTCCGGCCGCAGCGGCTGCCCTGGAAGAATGTCAAGGTCAAGCCGATGGCAGCGCCGGCAACTCCCGCTCCGTCCGGCGCGGCGCCCTCGGACGAAGCTGCCGCGCAGCTCATCCAGGGCGGGGGGCTGTGCGATCTGGCCAGCCGCTTCGTGATGGCCGCCCGCCCGCTGCTGCCAGCCGGCGCGTTTCGCTTCGTCAACCATGTGAAATCGAACGGCATCCACCTGAGCGGTGTCCCGACCCGCGACGCCGTGTCGATCTGGGCGATCGGCGGAGGGCCTGGCGAGCAGGATCTAACAATCACCAACCTGACAAACGGCTGGCTGGAATACACGGTCGAGCGCGATGGCGAGAAGATCACCGTGACCGCGCGCCTGTGGGATAGCGCCCCGCCCGGTTGGTAGTTAAAAGTTAAGAGTTCAGAGCTGTTGTGTCACCTTCCCTCACGCTAGCAATACCTGATCCTGGAATGCCATACTCAACGTAAAAAGGTTCGAAGGTTGACTGGTTTCAACCTTCGAACCTTCAAACGTTCTAATCTGCAACCTGCGACTACTCGCCCTTCAAAGCTGTCCACAGCTCGTCAAAGGCGGAGGTCTTATCGTTGCGCACGGCCCACTCCAGGCGCTTGTACATCTCGTCGTCGGGCGCAAAACCCTCCTTGTACAAGGCCTGGATCTCAGGCGAAAGCTTTCCCTCACTCGCGGCGTTGGGCGTCAGGTACCCCACGTACTCGGTGTTCTTCGCCCCGACTTCCGCGCCGAGCAAGTAGTTGAGGAACACGTGCGCGGTGTACTTGTTGGGTGAATCAGCCAGGATCGCCAGATTATCCTGCCAGATCATTCCGCCTTCTTTGGGCATCACGAACACGATGTCGGGATTCCCCGAGAACTCTTGGCCAAGGCCGTTGCGAGCCTGGAGCGCAGCGCCGCTCCAGCAATGCGCGATCACATACTCGCCGCTCGCCAGCTTGCGGTTGACATCGCTGCTGTTATAGGCGGCCAGGAATGGCTTCTGCGCCTTGAGTATCTCTGTTACCTTCTTGAGATCGGCCGGGTCGGTATCGTTCAGCGATTTGCCGATGTATTTCAGCGCCGCCCCAGGCGTCTCGCGCTGGTCGTCGAGCATGCTGAACTCGCCCTTATATTTTTCGATCTGCGCCGGGTCGAACAACGCGGCCCAGCTGTCGGGCGGAGTGGTGATCTTGCTCTTGTTATAGGCCAGCCCGCTGATGCCGAAGAAGTATGGCACCGAGTAGGCGTTGCCCTTGTCGTAATACAGGTCGAGGTTTTGCTTCTTGATGTTCTGGAGATTCGGCAGCAGCGATTTGTCGAGTGGCGCCAGCAGCTTCTCGCGCGCCATCGTGTCGACCGCGTAATCCGAAGGCACCACGATATCATAGCCGGAGTTGCCGGGCCGAACCTTGGCGATCATGTCCTCGTTGGCATCGTAGAGGTCCATAATCACTTTGACGCCATACTCCTTCTCGAAGTCGGTCAGAATCTCCGGGTCGATATAGTCGGTCCAGTTGTAGAAATGCAGCTCCTTGGAAAGTTTCGACTTGTCGACTTGCAGCTCAGCCGCTGGCGCAGCGGTGGGCTCGGCTGCTGCGGTCGGTGCTGGCGCGGCGGTGGGGTGCGGCGCCTCAGTTGGGGCTGGAGCGGCAGTCGGCTGCGGCGCCTCGGTCGGTGCTGGCGCGGCGGTGGGCTGCGCCGCCGCAGGAGCATTTGTCGCGCTGGCTGGCGCGCTGGTCGGTTGCGCCGCACTGCCGCCGCCGCACGCCGTTACCACCAGCATCGCGACAAGCAGCATCGCCAAGAGTCTAAGACGTGCCATGGATTTCCTCCTTGACTAGAACCTCTCTGCCATATGACAAGATGACAAGATGACAATTTCGCTGTCATCTTGTCATCTTGTCATCTTGTCATTTACGCTGGCGCTGGACGAACTGGGAGAGAAAGACCAGCACCATGGAGAACACCAGCATAATCGACGAGATCGCATTGATCTCGGGCGTAACACCGCGCTTGACCTTGCCATAGACCTCGATCGGCAGCAATGAGGTGCCCGGGCCAGTAGTGAAGTATGTAATGATGAAATCGTCGAGCGAGATCGTGAAAGCAAGCAGCGCACCACCAATGATGCCGGGCAGAATCAACGGAAATGTGATTCGCCAGAACGTCTGCCACTCGTTGGCGCCCAGATCCTGGGCGGCCTCCTCCAGCCGCCGGTCGAAGCCCTTCAAACTAGCACGCACCACCACCACCACGAACGAGATGCTGAAGGCGATATGCGAGATAATCACCGTGACAATACTCATCTGCCATTGCTGGCCGCTGATATCTTCCAGTAACCCGAGTGAGAACGCGAAGAATGCCAGCAGCGCCAGCGCCATCACCACCTCGGGAATCACGATCGGCAGATACAGCAGCGCGTCCAGGCCGGTGCGGCCACGGAACTGATAGCGCTCCATCGCTAACGCCATCAGCGTGCCGATAATCGTGGAGATCAGCGTCGAGATCAGCGCCACCTTTAGGGTATTGATGGTTGCGCCGATCAGGCGCTCATTCTGCAGCAGCTGGCCGTACCATTTGAGGG
>DATFXE010000200.1:0-4938 GCA_035258585.1 Roseiflexaceae bacterium
AGAGCCTCGGATGAAGATTAGCTTACATTTTCACAAATTCGTAATGAATCACTTTCCTTGCAGTTTTAACATTTGGAGGTTTCGGGAGTGTGATCCGGCGGCGAAGCCGCCGGATCACACTCCCGAAACCTCTACCAGCCACTTTATAACAGGACTTACGCGATCGTCCATTGCGGGGAGGTCACCCAGAGGGTACCCGAGGGCTGCAAGCCCTCCAACATTCTTTTTTGGCTCAGTACGGCTCCGCCATAGTGAGCCAGAAAAAGAAGACCTTGGGGAGGCGCCCAGAGGGCACCCGGCCTCCCCAAACCCCTCCACCGCGTAGGTCCTGTCATTTTATAATAGGCGTATATAGGAACTTTCTCATTGCCATGACCGTTTGTTTACTATATGCTATTGTAGACATGAATGAGATTCCCAAGAGATCTAATGCACGATCAACAAGAGGCAAGGTTCAGAAACACCAGCCTGCCGCTGATCATCCTCACCCTGATCGCTGGCGTCGCGTTGGGCTGGCTGCTGCGCGACATGCTACGCCAACCCGCCGAGACGGAGCCCATGCTGCCCAACGCCTCGGCGGTGGCCGCCGTGCCCATTGCTGTGCTGAGCGGTCCAGCGCCGCCCCCACCCACCATTCCACCGCCGACAGCCGTGCTGCCGACGCCCGCGCCACAACCGTCGTCCGCCGCTGCTGCGCCGACAGCTCTGCCGACGCAGATGCCCACGCCAACCGCCGTCGCGATCGGCGGCTTCGCCGGCTACATCGTCGAGCAGGGTGAAACCTTGGAGACGATCGCAGGGCGTGGCGGCAGCACGCTCGATCTGATCGCGCGCTACAACCTGTTGCAAGGCGAGCCGCGGCCTGGACGCATGCTGATTGTGCCGCGCGCCAAAGGCGCCGAAAGCCAGCTGGAAGCCGTGCCGCTGCTGGTGCAGCGCGGCCCGGCCGACCGGCCGTGGGTGGCGCTGACGCTGGATGCTGGAGCTGATGCCGCGCCGGTGCCGGCTATGTTGAAGACGTTGCGCGAGCATAAGGTCAAGATCACCTTCTTTCTGACCGGCAAATGGATCAAAGAAAATCCAGATCTGACGCGCCAGATCGTGGCTGATGGCCACGAGATCGCCAACCACACCTTTACCCATTCCGACATGCGCAATCTTAGCGACGCCGCGATTCGCAAGGAGCTCAGCGATACAGATGCGCTGCTGACGGAGACCTCTGGAGCTTCATCACGTCCCTTCTTTCGCCCGCCGTACGGGGCGTATGACCAGCGTGTGCTGCGGCTGGTCGTCGGCGAGGGCTATCTGCCGATCTACTGGACGCTCGACAGCCTTGACTCTGTCGGCGAGCCGAAGACGCCGGATTTTCTGTTCGAGCGCGTCACGGCCACGCTGCCGGCCGATAAGCTGCGCGGCGCGATCATTTTGGCACACTGCGGCAG
Organism: Roseiflexaceae bacterium; assembly: GCA_035258585.1. Taxonomy (GTDB): domain Bacteria; phylum Chloroflexota; class Chloroflexia; order Chloroflexales; family Roseiflexaceae; genus DATFXE01. The sequence goes on from DATFXE010000200.1 coordinate 1,443, forward strand.
CCAGCCGACCGCCGAGGCGCTACCGAGAATCCTCGACCGCTTCGCAGAGATGGGCTTCGCGGTCAAGAAAGTGTCGGAAGTCCTCGGCGCTTGAATACACCGGCGGCTTTGCGCGGCCCGCAAAACCGGGTATAATCCCCTTTAGGCTCGCGAAAAATCCGGAGAATAGCTTCATGACAGCGTCAGATACATTCCGCCCCGCCGAGATGGCCAAGGCCTATGAGGCCCAGCAGGTCGAGCAGCGCCTGTACGAGTGGTGGGAGCGTTTAGGCTTTTTTACACCTAAAATTGATCCAAATCGTAAACCATTTGCACTGTCCATGCCGCCGCCTAATGTCACGGGCGAGCTGCACATGGGCCATGCGATGTTCGTGACGATCGAAGATGTGATCGTGCGCTGGCATCGCATGTTGGGCGAGCCAACCCTTTGGCTCCCCGGCACCGATCACGCCGGCATCGCCACCCAGACACAGGTCGAGAAGCTGCTGCGCAGCGAGGGGATGAGCCGCCAGGAGATCGGGCGCGAGGAGTTTCTGCGGCGTACCTGGGAGTGGAAAGCCAAGTACGGCGGCGAGATCACTCGCCAGCTGCGCCGGCTGGGCGCCTCGTGCGATTGGTCGCGCGAGCGCTTCACGCTCGATCCTGGCCTGTCGCGGGCGGTGCGCGCGGCCTTCAAGCGCCTGTACGACGATGCGCTGATCTACCGCGGCACCTACCTGGTGAACTGGTCGCCCAATCTTCAGACTGCCGTCAGCGACCTGGAGGTCGAGCATGAGGAGCGCCAGGGGAATTTGTGGTATGTGCGCTACCCGCTTGAGGCGACGACAGACGACCGACCACCGACGGCTGAAGAGGGTGAATCGGTCGTCGGTGGTCGGTCGTCTGTGGTCGGGGAGTGGGGCAGTGGCAAGTGGGCCGAGGGCGCGACCGAATGGATCACCGTCGCCACCACGCGGCCGGAGACGATTCTGGGCGATACCGCGGTCGCCGTCAACCCCGAGGACGAGCGTTACCGCGACTTGATCGGCCGCTATGCGGTGCTGCCGGCGATCGGCCGGCGCATCCCGATCGTAGCCGACAGCTATGTGGATGCCAGCTTCGGCACCGGCGCGGTCAAGGTCACGCCGGCGCATGACCCAAACGACTACGCGATTGGCCAGCGTCACCAGCTGCCGATGATCAACATCATGAACCGCGACGCGACTCTCAACGACGAGGCCGGACCATACGCCGGTCAGGATCGCTTCGAGGCGCGCAAGAACCTGGTAGCCGATCTGGAAAAAGAGGGCCTGCTGGTCAAGACTGTGCCGCACACCATGTCGGTCGGGATCAGCCAGCGCGGCGGCGAGGTGATTGAGCCGCTCCTGAGCGAGCAGTGGTTCGTGCGCACCAAGCCACTGGCAGAGCTGGCGCTGGCGGCGGTGAAGGAGGGCCGCACCAAGATCATCCCCGAGCGCTTCGAGAAGGTCTACTATTACTGGCTGGAGAATATCGAGGACTGGTGCATCAGCCGGCAGCTCTGGTGGGGCCACCGCATCCCGGTCTGGTACACGCCGGATGGCCAGATGATCGTGCCGGGGCCCGATGACCCGGAGCCGGAGGGCGCGACGCAGGACCCGGACGTGCTGGACACCTGGTTCTCCAGTGGGCTGTGGCCGTTCTCGACGCTCGGCTGGCCCGATGAGACGCCCGATCTGGCCTACTTCTACCCGACCAGCGTGATGGAGACTGGCTACGATATCCTGTTCTTCTGGGTCGCACGCATGATGATGCTCGGCTGCTATCTGACGGGCGAGCCGCCCTTCCACACTATCTACCTGCACGGCCTGGTGCGCGACAAGCAGGGCCGCAAGATGTCGAAGAGCTATGGCAATGTCGTCAACCCACTGGAGGTGATGGATCAGCAGGGCACCGACGCGCTGCGCTTCACGCTTGCCACCAGCGGCACACCGGGCCAGGATCTCAACCTCAACCCGGAGCGTATCGAGGCCGCGCGCAACTTCGCGAACAAGATCTGGAATATCACCCGGTTCGTCATCTCCAAGCTTGGTGATTGGGGGCTGACGAAAGACCAAAGACCAAAGACCAAAGACCAACATGGCAGCGCATCTTTGGTCTTTGGTCCTTCGTCCTTGGTCGACGCGACGCTTGCGGACAGGTGGATCCTCTCGCGCTACAACAGCCTGGTCGGCGAAGTGGATCGGCTGATGCGGGCCTATAATTTTGGCGAGGCGGGCCGGCAGATCCAGGAGTTTTTGTGGAGTGAGTTTGCCGACTGGTATGTGGAGATCGCCAAGACGCAGCTCGAAGGCCCTTCGACAGGCTCAGGGCAGGCTGGCGCGCAGCGCCAGCAGCTGACGCGCGAGGTGCTCTACACCGTGCTGGAGGGTTCGCTGCGGCTGCTGCACCCATTCATGCCGTTTGTTACCGAGGAAGCCTGGCAGTACCTGACGAAAGATCAACGAAAGACGAAAGACGAAGCAAACATTGAAGCCAGCGATCCTTGGTCCTTGGTCCTTGGTCCTTGGTCCATCATGGTCGCGCCATACCCTATGGCGAATGAGGCCGCGCTGGACGAGGCGGCTGAGCGTGATTTTGCGCTGGTGCGTGAGCTGATCGGCGGCATCCGCAATGTGCGAAATGAGTACAAGGTCGAGCCGGCGCGCTGGGTTGCTGCGACGATCGCCAGCGGGCCGCGCGCGGCGATGTTGAACGAGCAGCGCGCGCTGCTGGTGCGGCTGGCCCGCGTGGCCGACGATCGGCTTGTCATCGCCGAGCGGCTGGGTTCCAAGCCGGCCCAGGCGGCGACGCTGGTGGTTGGCGATGTCGAGGTGTTCTTGCCGCTGGCTGGTCTGATCGATCTGGAGGCCGAGCGCGCTCGCCTGTCGAAGGAGTTGGAGCAGGCTGAGGGCGAGATCGCGCGGCGCGAGTCGAAGCTGGGAAATCCAGGCTTCGTGGATAAAGCGCCCGCCCATGTGATCCAGCGCGAGCGTGATGGGTTGGCGGTGGCCCAGGCCGCAGCCGATCGATTGCGTGAGCGGCTGGCGCAGCTTGCATGATGACATAATATAGGTTAGGACTTACGCAGTTGGCGTATTAGCGGGGGTCACCCAGAGGGTAGATGGGGCCGCAGGCCCCCGAGAACCTTCTTTTCCGCCCACCCCTGGCGGCAAAGCCGCCAGGGGTGGGCGGAAAGAGGAGTTCTTTGGAGGGCTTTGCCCTCCAAACCTCCCAACTGCGTATCTCCTAATAGGTATTTCCAATGCGCGAAATCGGCTCGATCAAACAGGTACAGATCCAGCGCTCCTCGCTCAAACAGGGTCAGCGCCCACAGCGCTACTACGATCCTGCGCCGCTGCTGGCTGTCGAGCGGCTGCGGCTTGCGCCTGACGGGGTGGTCGGCCTGGGCCCAGCCGGCGAGCAGCTGATCGACGTTCATCATGCCAGCCACCCCGATTCCAAGAATCGCCAGGGCATGAACGCGATCTCGATCGGC
>DATFXE010000201.1:0-4907 GCA_035258585.1 Roseiflexaceae bacterium
CGACATCGACCTGATCATCAATCGCACGCTAGTGTATGGCGCGCTTAGCGCCGGTGTCGTCGGGCTGTACGTGCTGCTCGTGGGTACGCTGGGCGCCCTTTTCCAATCCAGCGGCAATCTGGTGATTGCGTTGGTGGCGACCGGCCTGGCCGCGATCCTGGCCCAACCGCTGCGGGCGCGGTTGCAGCGCAGCGTGAATCGCTTGATGTATGGCGAGCGCGACGATCCATATACCGTACTCTCACGCCTGAGCCAGCAACTGAAGACCACGCTGGCGCCCACCGCCGTGCTGCCCAACATCGCCGAAGCGATTGCGCAGACCCTCAAGCTGCCGTATGTTGCGATTATGCTGAAGCAGGGCGAAGAAATGGTAGTCGCAGCCGAGAGTGGAGACAAGGAGACAAGGAGACAAGGAATTAGTGAAAGCGTCTCCTTGTCTCCCTGTCTCCCTGTCTCCTTGTCTCTAACCTACCAGGCCGAGACGGTCGGCCAGCTGCTGGTTGCGCCCCGCGCCCCAGGTGAAGCATTCACGCCCGGCGAGCGGCGGCTGCTCGATGAGATTGCCGTGCAAGCCGGCGTCGCCGCCCACGCCGTGCGGCTGACCGCCGACCTCCAGCGCTCGCGCGAGCGGCTGGTGACGGCGCGTGAAGAAGAGCGTCGGCGCTTGCGCCGCGACCTGCACGATGGGCTGGGACCCCAGCTTGCCAGCCTGACTCTCACCCTTGCCGCGGCGCGCGAACTGCTCCGGCACGACGTCGACGCGGCCGACAGGCTGCTCCAGGAGCTTGCCATTCATACCCAGGCCGCGATCGCCGACATCCGCCGGGTGGTCTACGACCTGCGCCCGCCAGCCCTTGACGACCTCGGATTGGTATTGGCCTTGCGCGAGCAGGCGGGGCACTACTCTCAGGCCGGCTTGCAGATCACGATCGACGCCCCGGAGCACCTGCCGCCCCTGCCGGCGGCGGTCGAGGTGGCCGCCTATCGCATCGTGCAGGAAGCGCTGACGAACGTGGTCCGCCACGCCCAGGCACGCACGTGTACGGTATGCCTGACGCTCAACGATGCGCTCGACGTGGAGATCCACGATGATGGGGTCGGCCTGTCGCCAGGCTCTCGTGCCGGGGTCGGGCTGACGTCCATGCGCGAGCGGACTGCCGAACTCGGCGGGACGTGTCAGATTGAGTCCGTGGCGGGCCAGGGCGCCCGCATTCACGCGCGGCTGCCACTTCCGAGCGCAGAGCGCAGAACGTAGAACGGAGAGCGAAGGAACGTATGGGCGAGGGGGTAGACCGACATGCCGCGTTGCGGGAGCGCACCAAGGCGTATGCGAACCGCGTGATCAAGCTGTACAGCCATCTCCAGAAGGCGTATCATTTTGATGATGCGGCGATGCTGATCGCCAAGCAACTGCTTCGATCAGGGACATCGGCCGCGGCCAATCATCGAGAGGCGAAACATTCGCGCAGCAGAGCCGAGCGGATTGCCAAATTCAACATTATTCTGCAAGAACTCGAAGAAAGCGCGCTCTGGCTGGAGCTCCTGAGCGAGCACCAAATGACAAGCACCGAAGGGTTACGCCAGCTTCTGGACGAGACAAACCAGCTTATCAGTATCTTTGTGGCAAGCATCAAAACCTTGCATAGCAGTAGCGGCGATGGGTAGCCTGTTCTGCGCTCTGCGCTCTACGCTCTACGCTTAAGGAGCTTCCTGCTCATGGAGAAGATTCGTATTCTGATCGCCGACGATCACCCAGTGTTTCGGTTTGGGCTGCGCGCGCTGCTAAACGCCATGCCCGATACCGAAGTGATAGGTGAGGTGACCAGCGGGGAAGACGTCATCGCGCTGGCGGGCTCGGTACGGCCGGATGTCATCCTGATGGATATCAACATGCCCGGTCTGAATGGGATCGAGGCGACGCGCCGCATCGATGAGACGCATCCAGACATCCGCATCCTGATGGTGACGATGCTGGAAGACGACTCGGTCTTCGCGGCGATGCGCGCTGGCGCCCGCGGGTATGTGGTCAAGGGCGCAGAACCGAGCGAGGTCCTCCGCGCGATCCGTGCGGTCGCCGACGGCGAGGCGATCTTCAGCCCAGGCATCGCCGAGCGCCTGATTCACTACTTCGCAACACCACCGGCTGCGACAGGTGATTCAACGCAGTCGGCAGCAGCCCCGATCTTTCCCGACCTCACCGAACGCGAGCGCGAGGTGCTGGCCTTGATTGCCCAAGGGTTGACCAACAGCGCGATCGCCGAGCGGCTCATTCTGAGTCCGAAGACCGTCCGCAATTACATCACCGAGATCTTCAGCAAGTTGCAGGTGGCCGACCGCGCGCAGGCGATTATTCGTGCGCGCAATGCCGGTTTGGGATAGCGCGAACAACACACATCACTATACGCTCGACGTGGCCACTGGTGCGGTATGCCAATCCACTAAGCCATCGTAGCGCACCCGCGTCAGCTCCTCCGACACCTGCCACAGCCGCGCGGCCAGCGCCGCATCGTATGAGCGTGGGCTGGATTTCATCTTACCGGGACTGCCGCGCATTCCCATCATCCCCAGTGGGCCGATATAGTCGCAGCCGTTGACATCGGCGGCCGTCGCCGCATAGAGGGTCGGCAAGGCGCCCATGGCTGCGCTTTGGGCGAACAGCCGATTGGCGATGCCGCTGAGCAGTTCGCCGAGGCTCGATCCGCGCATCCGCGGGCCGGCCGCCTGCAGGTTGGTCGCCGCCCAGCCAGGGTGGCAGCCGACGCTGATCGCGTCCACGGCGGAGGCCGTGAAGCGCCGCTGTAGCTCGTAGGCGAAGAGCAGATTGGCGAGCTTGCTCTGGCTGTAGGCGCGCCAGGGGCGGTAGGACCTGGTCCCGTCCAGGTTATCGAAGTCGATTGCGCCGGCCGCGTGTACGCCGCTGCTGACCACCACAACGCGTGCGCCCGGCGCGGCGAGGATCGCCGGCATCAGCAGAGCGGTCAAGGCGAAGTGCCCGAGGTGGTTGGTCCCAAACTGCATCTCGAAGCCGTCGACGGTGCGCCCATACGGCAGAGCCATCACGCCGGCATTGTTGATCAAGAGCGGCAGCCGCTCGAAGCGATACAGAAACGCCTCGGCGAACCGCCGCACGCTGCCGAGGTCACTCAGATCCAGCACCATCACCTCGACCGTCGCGCCGGGGTGCGCGCGCTGAATCGCCGCTACGGCCGCCTGACCCTTCTCGGCGCTGCGCACCGCCAGGATCACCCGCGCCCCTTTGCGGGCCAGCGCCAGCGCCGCCTCGTAGCCGATCCCGCTGTTGCCGCCGGTCACAACCGCGAGTTTGCCGCCCTGATCGGGAATATCCGCGATCGTCCATTGTTTTGCCGTCATGGTTATGCTCCTTTTAGCACTGCCGATTGAACGTTCATTCTACATTCTCCAAAAAAAGATCAGCGCGCGATCGCCTGCCAGCATGCCGCGGCGATCTGCTCCAGCATCTGGTCTTCGATCGTGCTCTCGTCGATCGTGTGACGGAGAGCTATACGTGCGGCGACGCCCAGCGTGAGCTCGTAGATCACATCGAACGGCAGATCCTTGAGTGGCCGGCGGGCCGGATCGCCCGAGAACACATCGCGCAGAAATGCGAAATCTCCGGCCACCAACGCCTCGACCGCCTCGACAGGATTTGCCGGCTCCTGATGGAACGGCGAGTGCTTGTACTGTTCGAGAAAACGCGCCTGGTGCGGGTGGCTGCGGTAGAAGCGGTAGGCGTTGAGCCAGATCCGTGTGAAAGCTTGCTCCAGCGGCAACGACTGCGGGCTGCCGACGAGCAGCGCGCGGCTGAGGTCGGCTTCGACCTGCTGGTACAGCGCGTGAATGAGATCGTCTTTGCTCGCAAAGTAGTGGTAGATGATTCCGGCGCTCACGCCCGCGCGCTGTGCCACCAGCGACATCGGGGCGTCGTGGAAGCCACGCTCGGCGATCAGCTCCAGCGCCGCTTGCAGAATGGTCTCTCGTTTATCTCTTGGCGCCATTGCACCATCACCGAACGAAATAGATTGAACGTTCATTCGAGTGTATCACAGCGAGCACCGATTGTCAATACGATGAATATTTTTCGCGTCTATTCGTGAGAATGAAGCGGATTCGGCCAAGTGTCCCTCACAGGTGAGCGCCTTGGGTCGACGCAACCGGGTAGCTGACCGGCGAGGAGATAGGGAAGGTGATCTCGAGCCGACATGATTCATGCGCCAAGTGGAGCAGCGTTTGGCCGTCCGATCGCCCCAGATCGAACTCCCGCTGCTGGTCGCCCTCATATAGGGTCAGGAGCACCGACAGGCTCTCGGAGACGCCCTCGGGCGTGATGGTGTGCGCCCAGACCTTCAGTTCGCGCGGCAGCGCGGGTGGTAGTTCGAAGATAGCCGAGCGCAGGGCGCCGAACGTCGTCACCTGGCTACTGCTGGCCGTCACGTGCCGCTCGCCCGCAATGTCGTAGAGATGTACGTCGGCGATCGCCGGTTGTCCTCCCGCCATAATCGCGAAGAACGACTGCCCTTCCGAGCGCCGGTCGTCGCGCAGCTCGACGACGACGCGCGGCCCCAACATGCCCCGGCGCAAGCACAACAGCGTCATGCCCAGCACAGCGACGCCGACGAGCAAGGCGGCCAGGCGCTGGGGTGGGTCGCGCCAGATCAGCGCACCGTGTAGGAAGATGCTCAGCAGGAAGAGCAGATACACGCCGACGACCAAGAGCGGATGGCCCAGGAAGCCGAATGTCACCCCCGGCACAAACTCCCCCTTGCGCCGGCTGGCGGCCAGCATGAGTATCGGGAATATGCCGGCGAGCAGTGGGACCGCGAGCGCGCCAAGAAAGCCAAGCAGCCCGGCGAACGACTCCTGGCCGCTCAGCAGCAGCCATTCGATCA
>DATFXE010000202.1:0-4485 GCA_035258585.1 Roseiflexaceae bacterium
CCAGCCCTGAGCTCGCCCAGATGGCCCGCGCTGCCAGCAAGCCTCCCGCGATCAGCACGCCTGCCCAGCCAAGCCAGCGCGGAAACGCGCGCGTTCGGATGGTCACGACGCCGGTGGACAGACTGAGACTGGCCAGCATCGCCCAGGCGTTGGCAAACGCGAAGTTGCCCTGGTCGAACAGCAGCCGGGCGATCTGCGGGTCCAGCCCCTCGTCCTTCCTGAAGACGGCCAGGGCCCAGCCACTGCCGGCGCTGACTGTGGCGACGACCATCAGACCGGAGGCCAGCGCGACGAGTGAGAGCCAGGCTGGCTCGCCTTCGCCGCGCCGCAAGGCGCTCCACAAACTGCCCAGGAACCACAGGAAGACGATCAGCGAGAGGGCTGAAAGATACTCGCCCAGCGCGAAGAGCTGGCTGTTCCTGGCCGTGAAGAACGCGACGATCGTCTGTGCCGGTGCGTCGAAGGGCGGTTCGGCGCCGCCGACCTGGATCAGCGCTTGCGAGCCCATTTGCAGCACTACAAAGACAATCCCCCCAGCGGCGCCGATCTGCTCTAAACGTGAGTTGCTCATAACGTACCTTCCTCCCTTCCTGTCCTGTGGTCTCAATCACGCCCTAACGCAAGGTTTTCCATCCGCTTGTGACGAAGCTGCGATCTAGCAGAGCGTAAATCATTTTCTCGTTCTACGCTCTTCGTTCTACGCTCTCTCTGATCCTACGACTCGACGACCAGGGTGCCCTTCATGCCGGCTGCACGGTGACCGGGGACGCCGCAGTAGAAGGTGTACTCTCCGGGCGCGGTCGGCGTGAACAGCCCGAGCGCGGGCTTGCCCGCAGGCATCGCGACGTGGACATTCAATTCGTCGATGTCGAAGCTATGCGCACCGGTGTCGCTGTTATCCAGCCGCAGCGCGACTGTCGCGCCGACCCTGGCGCGCAGCTCCGCCTGATCGAACGTGTTGCTCCCCGACACCAGCGCGGGAAGCTGCGCCAGCGCCTCGGCGCTCACCCCGGTTGTGGCATCGGGGGGTGGAATTGCGGCGACCAGGATCGCGCCGAGCGCAAACGTCGCGGTGCCGATCAGAAAGCTCGTCAGCCAGCGCGGCGTGCGCCCTTCCGCACCTGACGCTCGCCATAGATGATCGCGGCAATGCTCGCGACGACCGTGACAAGCGACAGCCCGAGGATGAGCACTGTTGTAATGAATGTGCTGATCTCGGCGGGATGGGCCAGATCGTAGCGATAGTGTTCCAGGCCAGGGACGAGGGACAGCACGCACCACAGCACGGCCAGGTGCGGTGCTCAGCGCCAACGCGTCGCGCACACGCCGGCAACCACGAGCGTCAGCGCCGTGATGACCGCCAGTGGTGGGATCAACATTTGTTCAATCAGCGCCTGCAGCGCGATGTAAACCAGCACAGTGCCGACCAAGCCAGCGATCATTACTCCGCGCAGCGCTGGCAGGCGCATCCGCTCCTGCATGTGGGTACCAACTAGTGGTGTGCTCATGAGTTTCCTCCATACTGTCATACTTCGGAAGGATTCAATGCCGCTGGCCCAGCGTCATACCGAGCATGGCCCCACCTGCGAGCGCGGCTTCCACGTTACTGACGAACACCACCGTCAGCATCATCGCGCGTTCCGCAAACGAGCCTCCTGACTGCCTTGGTCGTCGCCGCGATCTTCCAATACGTCGCTCAGGCGTGTGTCGCAACGGGCATCATCGCGCTGTTCGATATGAGCAGACGGCCCAGCCAAAACGACCAGATCGGATAAAGGAACATCCATCCCATGCTGCCCAACAGACCGATATTCACAAACCACGGCGCGGCGCCCACATCATCCACGCCGCCAAGCATTCCCGGGCCGGCCAGGAAGCCAATCGCCATGCAAACAGCCGCGAACAGCCCCAATTGCGCCAGGCGGCGCGGCCATAGGAAGCTCCGCAGTGCCGCGTAGTTCAGGCCAAACAACCATATGCCGATCAGGGCATAGCCGACCATGGTGTACAGAGCAGCTAAGTACCAACCTGTTATATCGAAGATGATCAGCGCTGATCCAACGATGGCGACGAGCGCGCCAACCCACGCGGCGCACAGAGCGAATCTGCCCAACCGCGCCGACTGCGCGCGATGCAGGGGGTAGAGCGCCCAGGCCAGCGCCGCGCTCAAGATCGCTTCGATCCCGTTGCACACGTCGTTGAGCGGGCCGAAGACACCCCCTACGACAAAGAAGAGAACGATCGACACAATCCCAAGCAAGGTCACTGCTCCGATTGCGATCGCCAACCATCCAACGGAACGTGACGGGAAGGGACTCGCTGCCATACCTCCTCCGATCTGGAACGTGCCTGCTGCCTTGAACTGCCAGACGAAAGTGCCGGCGCTGTCGCGCAAGAATTCTTGCTTGAAGTCAGGCGCACTGCAGACCAACACTATTGCTCGACAATCAGCGTGCCGACCATCCCGGCGCCAGCGGCTTTGTCGGCGTGCGGATGGCAGTAGAAGGTATATGTACCGGGCTGCGTGGGCTTGAAGAGCGCGATGTTGCTCTTGCCGGCCGGAATGGTCGCATGCACGTCAAGCTCGTCGATGTCGAGGTAATGCGTCGATGTGTCGGCGTTCTCGAGCCGCAGCACCACCGTCTCGCCGACCTTCGCGCTGATTTGCGACTGGTCGAAGAGATAGTCCTTGGCCTTCAGCGCCGGGAGCGCGGCCAGCGCTTCGGGGCTGAAGCCGGGCAGGAGACCGCGTGGCTGGATGGCGGTCGTTAGAATACCGCCGAGCACCAGCGCCGTGACGGCCAGCAAGCTCGGATAGGTCCAGGTGGGCGCAGGCGGATGGACGAAGGGGCGGCTGCGCGGCGCGCGGTAGTTCTGCACGACCGCCCCGATGCCGGCGACCAGCCCGACGACTGAGGTCGCAACGAAGATCGCCGCGGAGGCGAAGGAGCCGGCGTTATTCGGCTCGGTCAGCTCTCCAGTGACGAACAGGTAGGCCTCGACAAGGTAGAACGCACACAACAGCGCGCCGATCGCTGGCGCCCAGCGGAAGCGCAGCGCCGCGATGCCGGCGAACACGAGCCCGAGGATCGCGTGGGAGACATTGATCTCATTCGGTCCGAGTGTGAGAAGGTCGAACAGAAAAGTCAGGGCGTTGACCACCAGGGCGGCCACTACGATCGTGCGCAGTGTCGGCCGTACGTTCAGCCCAAGAGTTCGTGTTGCGACCATTGGCGTGCTCATGTGGTCCTCCTTTGAATGCGGCAGAGTGTGTTCACGGTATGCGGAAAACCTCGATCTGGCGTGCGTTTATCCTACGCCGTCACTGCGCCGGATGTCACGGGGCCAGTGCCCCCTCTTGGGCAGGACTATATGTCCTACCTCAGCCGGTCGCTCACTTACACGAGTTACGCGGTGGAGGGGTTTGGGGCGGCCGGGTGCCCTCTGGGCGTCTCCCCAAGATCTTCTTTATTTCTCGCTGACTGCGGCGGCCGGGTACCCTTATAGAAGAGGCAAAAAAAGCTATGGCTCTTTATGAGCCATAGCATCTGGAATCAAGGGCGAAATAGAGCTGCCCAAGCCCCTCAGGGAACCTTAATCGTTGTCAGCAGCAGCGCATTCGGCCCGTCGGCGTCGGGCGGCAGCGCCGGCGCGCCAATCAGCGGCAGCCGCGCGTTCGCGCCCGGATCGTAGACGCCGAGCACCACGCGATACTCGCCCGCCGCCAGATCGCCCGGCAGCGCGATCGGCAGTGGAGTGCCGAACTGCTGGCCGGCCTGCCAGGAACGGAACATCCCGTCGTCGATCGCCGCGTCGATCTGGGCTACCCGCCGCCCGTCGGCCGCCAGCACATGCACGAACACAAAGCGCCCGCCGGGCTGGTCGCTCTGCACGCTCCACGAGGGCACGATCACCACCGTCCTACCATCGCGCTGCTGGCTGAAGCCGCCCAGTTCCAGCCCATCGCCGAAGCGTGCGCCGATGGGCGTATCGTAGGGCCGCGGGATCTGGTAGATCGTGGCGTAGTCGAGCCCGTGCATGCGCAGGTGATACAACGGCGGCGTTCGGCTCACATACTCGGCAAGCTCCGGCGTGTCCTGGCGCATCGCGCCGCGCGCGTAGACAACCGCATAGTTCGGGGATGGGCTGCGCATTACGATCGTAGTGGCGCGGATGTCGAGCGCCCGTACCTCGCGCGGCAGAAACGGCTGGAGTGTATCGGGGATCCAGGAAAGCACGAATCCACGATCGCGATCGGGGCGCGCGCCGAGCCAGGCGCCAACATGCTCCATGCCCTCACCCCAGCCCACCAGCAGCAGATCCTGCGCCACCGGACCGCCGCCCAGCAGCGGGTTGAAGTGCGACAGGTAATAGGGCTGGTACGACATGTCATACCCCAGCGCTGCGACACCGAGCACGCTGAGCAGTACTAGTTTGAGCGGCGATTGGGGATGAGGGATTGGGAATTGGGAGAAAAGCCGCCTC
>DATFXE010000203.1:0-2784 GCA_035258585.1 Roseiflexaceae bacterium
AGTCGGCCTCGCGGCGCGCGTTCTGGAGCTTATCGTAGAAGCTGGCATCCTCGAAGTACTGCAAGTCGAGCGACAGTGCCTTGCGAATCACTGCGCTGTTGATATGGTGGCCCAGCCGGGCGTTCAGCACATGCTCGGCCAGCCGGCGCAGCTGCGTGATGATCGCGCTGGTTAGCAGCAGGGCGAACTCAAGCGCCAAGTAGGGCAGCACCGCCTGTAGGCCAGCCTGCGGCGTCAGCTTGAGCTGAAACGAGTGAGTCACCGAATTCAGAATCAGACCCGCGGCCCAGGCCTGCGCCAGCGGCAGAAAGGCGCTGATCAGCGTGAGCATGGCCATAACGATGGTGCTGCGCTTGTCGGCGCCCCAGACCAGCCGGAATGCGCCGGGGATATTGCCATAGGCCGTGCGCATTTCTTGCAGCCGCTCGCGCCAGGGCTTGGGCGGCTCTGAGCCGTCGGCTGGCCGCCACCCGCGCACCGGTTTGTTTGTAACGATCATAGAACCTCGTGGGGCTGCGAGCGCCTCGCGCTCAAGAGCTTAAACATCGAGATAATCAATATGCTTAAATAATACCATAGGGTGCGTAATGATGTAATTGGAGATACGTTAACATTTTGCGGACGATGAGCCACAGAACAGTGTAGCATCTCTGCGCGACATGTAATGTCGCATATCAAGATCTAGAGCGTCGGTAGAGTTTTCACCAAGTCATCCGCATCATTCTCGCAAATCTGCGAGAATGGTGCGAAAGATATTCGCGTGCATTCGCGCAATTCGCGGATTCTCTACCGGCGTTCTAGCGCCGGATTCCCTGAACCAATGGTATAATAGCTCTCACACAAATCGCAGCCGAGGAACCAAATGACTCAAGATCCATCACAAGCGGTTCCGAGCCTTGACGCGCTCGGGTTTGATCTCCCTACGCCCGAGGAGGGTCTGGTCGAGGCCAAGCGGTGGCTCGCGCTGACCTTCCGACGCAGCGAGCTGGTCTGGATCGTCGAAGAGCGCTACGACCCGACCACGCCGGCCTGGAATATCGACGTGGTGCGGCAGGGCGCCAACGGCCGCTGGGTGCGCCAGCGCGCGCGCTTCGACGAGCAGGCGCAGGTGCTGTACTACATGGGCGAGATGCCGCTGAGCGATGCTGAGTTTCGCGCGGTGCGCAAGCAGAGCCAGATTTTCCCGGTCGCCGAGTGGCAGGATCGGCCTGCGTAGCGGGAGTTGGGAGTTGGGAGATCTCCCAACCCCCAACCCCCAACACCCAACTCCCAAATTGCTATGAGCGATCGCACCCCCTTTACGATCGACGATCTCTACCAGCTTGGCTGGCTAGAGGATCCTCGTTTTAGTCCCGATGGCCGCTGGGTGGCGTTCGTGCGTGTCTCAGTCGACCGCGCCTGCAACTGCTATCGCCGCGCGATCTGGCTGGCGCCCGTCGACGGCGGCCCGCCGCGGCGCTTCACTGCTGGCGCGAAGAGTGACACGGCGCCATGTTGGAGCACCGATGGGCAGCGCCTGGCGTTCTGCTCCGATCGCGACGGCGACGTGGCCCAGATCTATGTGATCGACATGGCCGGCGGCGAAGCGCGCAAGCTGACCAGCCTGCCGAATGGCGCCAGCGAGCCGGCCTGGAGCCCCGACGGACGGCGGATCGCATTCCTCGGGCGGTCCAGCGAGGTCGAGCGCGCCGCAGAGGATCGCGGCGAGCATGAGGACGAGCACGAGGACGAGTGGGAGCGCAGCCAGGCCGAGGCCCGGCGCAAGCACGACGAGCAGGAGCGCTTCGATCCGCGCGTGCTGACTCGGCTGCCCTATCGCGGCGGCACGGCCTTCTTCGACGATCGGCGCAACCATATCTACGTGATTGATCTGCCCGACGACGATGAAGACCCGCCATCCCAGCCGCGCCGCCTGACCGATGGTGACTGGCATCACAGCAAGCCGGTCTGGATGCCGGACGGCCAGTCGATATTGACGACCGCCACGCGCGATCCCGAGGCCGACTCGATCTTCGCCTACTACGACCTGCTGCGCGTGCCAGTGCCTGCGGAGGGCCGCGGCGAGATCACGCGGCTAACCGAGGCCGGCTTCTCGTACTACGATCCCGAGCCTTCGCCCGATGGCCGGCTGATCGCGCTGCGGCGGCTGCCGGAGGATCGGCCGCTGGCGGCCGGCGCGCGAATCGCCGTGCTGAGCTCCGACGGAGGCGCCCCGCGTGACCTGACCGCTGATACCGACCTAAGCGCTGTGCAGCATCGCTGGCTGCCCTCTGGCGGCGGGCTGCTCTACACCGCCGGGTGGCGCGGCGATCAGCCGGTCTATCGTGTGATGCTTGAGGACGCAGACAAGAGACAAGAGACAAGAGACAAGAGACAAGAAATTAGCGCTTCTCAAGCTCCCGTCTCCCAGTCTCCTGGTCTGCTGTCTCCTGTCTTTCCAGCGAGCGGCCGCATCATCAGCGAATTCGACATTGGGCCGGACGGCAGCGTGGCGTTTGTGGCGGAATCGCCCGAAAATCCGTGCGATCTGTTTCTGCGCCGGCCGGATGGTGGCGAGAAACAGCTCACCCGGATCAACGAAAAACTGCTTTCGAGCCGCACAGTCGTGCCGATCGAGGAGCTGGTATATAGCGCGCCGGATGGTCGTGAAGTTCAGGGCTGGCTGCTCTACCCGCCGGGCTTCGATGCGAGCCGGAAATATCCGCTGGCTGTGCATATTCACGGCGGGCCGCATGTGATGTGGGGGCCGGGCTTCCGGACCATGTGGCATGAATGGCAGGCCAA
>DATFXE010000204.1:0-3021 GCA_035258585.1 Roseiflexaceae bacterium
CTGGCAGGTGCTGGTCGAGAAGCTCTACGGTCCCTCCTTCCTGCAGCAGTTCGGCGCCAACAAGCCCAAGCTCTACGCCAGCACAAACGCCATGTCGCAGGCCATCGTGTCGGGCGAGATCGACATGGGCATAACCAACTCCTTTGGCGTAATCCAGATGGCGGACACGGGTGCGCCGATGTCAGGTGTCATCCCAAAAAACACCGTGCTCTTCGGTGGTAACGTGGCGGTGTTCGCCAAGGCGCCGCATCCGAACGCGGCGCGGCTGTTCGTCGACTTCGCCTGCTCCGCCGAGGGCCAAAGCATCATCAACGTGGCCGGAGCCACGATTCCTACGCATCCGCAGGCGAGCGCGCCCAAGGCGGGCTCGCTGGCCGAATTCAGCAAGCTGCACGTATTGAGCCAGCCTGACTACGCAAAAATCATCGCCGATACCCCGAGGCTGCTGGCGGAGTGGGACAAGCACGTCAAGTGAGGCCGGAAAGGGCCGCGCCCGGCCTGCACATTCGCGCGCGATCAATCGCGTGGGATCACGCCATCCTGTCGACCATCGCCGTTCTCGCGGTGCTGATGGTATCCTACCCGGTGGTGGTGGTGGCCTTGCGCGCCGTCTCGAAGAAAGAGATCGGCAGCGCGCTCACGCTTGAGTGGCTCAGCGCGGTCTTCGAGTCCAACCGCAGCTACGAGGCCCTGGTCAATACCGCCATCTACACGGCCGGGTCGAGCGCACTGGCGATGACACTTGGGGTCGGCCTGGCCTTCCTGTCGACACGCACAGACATGCCGGGCGGCCGCTGCATCGGCTTTCTGTCGCTGCTACCCATGCTGGTGCCACCTTTCATCCTGGTAGTCGGCTGGGTCGCGTTGGCCGATCCAAATGCCGGCTTCATCAACATCCTCGCCTCGTCGCTGATCGGGACGCGCACGAGCTGGGTCAACATCAACACGATGACGGGCTTGATCTGGATGACAGGGCTGTTTCTGACCCCGTACGTCTATCTGCTTGCCGCCGCCGGCCTCAGAAACAGCGACGCCTCGATGGAGGAGGCGGCGCGCGTGGCTGGCGCCGGCCACTTGAGGCTGCTCTACACGGTGATCCTCCCGCTGCAGCGGCCAGCGCTGCTGGCCGCGCTGCTGCTGGTGATCATCATGGCGGCGGGTGACTTCATCATCCCCGCCACGGTCGGCCTGAAGGCGCGCATCTACCTGCTGTCCAGCCTGATCTGGCAGAACCAAGGGTCATTGCCGGGACGGCCGGGGCTTGCCGCGGCGCAATCGCTGCTCCTGGTGATCGTGGGACTGCTGTGCATCTTCTTGCAGCGGCGTGCCCTTTGGCGCGGTGGCCGCTACACGATCGTGGCCGGCAAGGGCGCCAGCCCGATGCTGTTCCCGCTGGGTAGGCTGCGTTACCCACTGGGCGCGGCGGCGATCCTGTTTGCACTGAGTTCTTCCGTGATTCCGCTGTTGGCGGTGGGTTCGATGGCGTTCATGCGCTACTGGTCGCCGTACGCCCTGAAGCCGGAGAACCTTACGCTGCGCAACTTCCGCTACGTATTGTTCGAATATCCGCAGGTATGGCCCTCGGCGCAGCACAGCCTCTTCCTCGCGGTGGCGGGAGCGACGTGCTGCGTGGCGTTGGCAATCGCGCTCGCCTGGTATGTGATCCGCGTGCGCGGCCGCTTCGCAGCTGCCGTCGAATACGCCATGGTGCTGCCGCTCGGCATTCCCGGCATCGCGCTCGGCATCGGCATCTTGAGCCTGTGGATCCTGGTGCCCGGCGGCATCTACGGAACGCTGTGGATCCTGCTGCTGGCCTACGTGACCGCACACATCCCGGTGGCGATGCAGTTCGTCGGCAGCGCGCTGCACGGCATCCACACCGACCTGGAAGATGCGTCGCGCATCGCTGGGCAAACGTGGACCGGAACCATTCGCCGCGTGGACATCCCCCTGATGCGCCGCGCACTCATCGGCAGCTGGCTGCTGATGTATGTGGTGATCCTGCGCGAGATCTCGCTGGTGATCCTGCTGTACAACCCGTCGACCGTCATTCTTTCCGTGGGGCTGATGGACGTGTGGTCCAGCGGCTTCTATCCTGAGCTTGCGGTGTTTTCGCTGCTGCTGCTGGTGTTGGGACTCGCGCCGGTGGCCGTGCTCTGGAAGTTCGCGCGGTTCGCACCGAATTAGGACGCACGTGCAGGTAATGGAGGATTGGCGACAACCCGTCCGCCCTAGCTGCCTCTCGGTGTGCGGGCTGACAAAGTCCTACGGAGGCGTGCTGGCGCTGGACAACTTTAGCCTCGGCTTTGCCGCAGGACAGTGCACCGTGCTGCTCGGCCCCAGTGGCTGCGGGAAGACGACGGTGCTGCGGTCCATCGCAGGGCTGATCAACCCTGACGCCGGCCGCATCGACATCGACAACTCCGCTGTGTTCGACGCCGCCGGCGGCACCAATGTACCGCCGGAAAAAAGGCGGCTGGGAATGGTGTTCCAGAGCTATGCCCTGTGGCCACACCTCAGCGTGGCGCAGAACATCGCCTATCCGCTGATTTCCGCCGGTTTGAGCAAGGCAGAGATATCTTCCCGGACCAATGCGATGTTGGAGTGGATTGGGCTAGCGGGACTGGGTGGACGCTATGCGCACGAGCTTTCAGGCGGGCAGCAGCAGCGGGTTTCGCTCGGCCGTGCCATGGTTGCCAAGCCGCGCGCCATCCTCTTCGACGAGCCGTTGTCGAACCTGGACGCCCGCTTGCGCGAACGCATGCGGCTAGAGCTGCTCGCGTTGCGGCAGCAGGCACCGTTCACCTCGATCCGTGTGACGCACGATCAGCTGGAGGCGATCACGCTCGCCGACCGCGTGGTGGTGATGCGCGCAGGCAAAATCGAACAGGTCGGCTCGCCCGAAGGCGTGTACAAGCGGCCGCGCACGCGCTTTTCTGCTGAGTTCGTCGGCATCCCTAACCTGCTGGAGGGCATCATCCGTTCCGTGATAGGGGCCGACATCGTTGTGGAGACGGTGGT
>DATFXE010000205.1:0-4360 GCA_035258585.1 Roseiflexaceae bacterium
TGGGTGGGGGTTTGGGGCGGCGAATCCGCCCCAAACCCCCAGCATTGGGGAGGTTTGGAGGGGCCCGGGTACCCTCTGGGTGCCCCCTCCGCACCTCCCCAACTGTAAAGCTGATCGCTGCCAGGCGAAACCTTGTCTAAGCCAGCAGTATCATTCATGTGGTGGCTGCGCGCGACATGAATCCTTATTTCGTTCGGCGTTTCTGCGTGCTTCGAGTGAAAATGAAAGGAATTTCAATCATGGTTACTCGGCTGATCTTATTTCTTCTGGTCGCGCTCGGCGGAGCTGGTCTCACCCTCCAGGCGGCATGGAACGCGCGGTTACGCACCTCAACCACCTCTCCGGTTCTCACCGCAATGATCTCTGTGCTCGTGACCCTGCTGTCACTCGCGCTGGTGTGGGCCAGCGGCGCGACTGAGCGCGGCTCACTCCCTCCGTTCAATTCGCTTCCCAATTGGGCCTGGTTCGGCGGTGTTTTTGCCGCCTTTTATCTTGTGGCATCTCTGATCGCAATCCCGAAATTAGGCGCTGCGGTGGTGTTTTCTTTGGTGATTGCCGGACAGATGTTCGCGGCACTCATCCTGGATTCTACCGGCGCATTTGAGGTTGTCCAGATTCCCATAAGCCTGTCGCGCGGCTTGGGGACGGCATTATTGCTGCTTGGAGTAATCCTTATTCAAACACAGTGAAGAGATGCCCAACGAGGCGTGAATACTGTCAATGAAAGCCGAACTACATAGAGATCAGATCGAAGAGGCACTTGCTGTAGAGCTTCCTAGACACCTGAAGGAGCGTCACGTCGAAGGCGTTTGTATAGCTCTTATCAGAGATCGAAAGATTGTCCTGACGTTGGCGTACGGTCTGAGGAACTCCGTGACGTGTGAGCCTATCACTCCGCAAAACATATTTGAAGCCTATTCGCTGACCAAGCCCCTGGTAGCTTATAGAGCCCTGAACCTCTGCCGGAAGGGCGTCTTGGACCTTGACCGTCCGCTCGACGATTACCTGAACACACCATACATTGGTAATGATCACAGGGCGCGGCTCATCACTGCAAGGACCGTTCTATCTCATACGAGCGGACTTCCGGACGATGAAACTGAGCGACGAATCACATTCACCCCCGGTGAGCAGTGGTCGTACTCCACTCAGGGGTATTGCTTGCTTCAACAGGTCTGTGTTCTCTGCGGCTCACGTTAGCGGCGCAGGCGCGGCCATAGCACGATCGCGATTAGGCCCACCAGCACGGCCGCAAGCGCCAGCGGCAGGCTGCCACTGCTCAGATACAGCAGCAGCGCCAGGATCAGCGGAGCAAGCAAGATCAGAATCGGCCGCGCGTCGGGCACCGGGAGCTGTCGCGGCATGTCGGCGGATTGTTCGGTAGCGATCTCGCCATAGCCTGATTGGGCCACTTGATCGCGCTGGCTGCCCTCAAACACGGCTGGGGGCAGCGGAGCGCCAGGGATGGGGCGCACACGCGCTTCGGCCAAATAGGCCGAGCGCCAGTCGAGCGTGGGGTCGAGCTTGCTCTGATACAGGTAGTAGGCGGCGCGCTGGACATAGGCCGGGTGCGCGGCGCTCAGCTCGATCAGCTGGCGCAGTTCGGCCGGCGTAAATGCGATCTCGTCGCCATCCAGATAGGACTCCACCAGCAGCCGCACCTCGGTTTGCGCCAGCGCGCCCAAGCGCAACGTCGCAAATGGCTCGCTCAGCAGCGGCGGTGTGCCTTCGGTAGCGACCACCAGGAAGAAGTCGGCGCCGCGCGCCACCCGTGCCAGCGCCTCCAGCATGGCCGCGCCCCAGCCGGCCTCGAGCGGCCCCTGGGCGTTATCCAGGCATAGGAGCACCGGCGTATCGGCCGCCACCAGGGCCAGTTCCAGCGCGGCCAAGGTATCGCCAGATTGCCCTAACGCCGATGCCACGGTGCCGTAGATCTCGGCGGCGTTCTCGGCGCCTTGCAGATCGAGATAGTACGCCCGCAGATCCGGCAATTCCAGGTTGACGGACGCCGCCTGCATGACATGGGTGAGCAGCGAGGACTTGCCAATGCCCGGCGAGCCAGTGACCAGCACTGGCCGGCCAGCCTCCAGCCGCTCGAACAGCACCGACAGCTCGCTCCAGCGCCCCGCAAAGCGGCCAGGATCGGTGATACGCCCGCGCTCGGTAAAAGGGTTGCGCGTTTCCATCTGCCATTCCGTCAAGCGCGGCGCGCTCCGGCCGCTGCGAGATGGCATTGTAGCACGGAACCGCCATGCCACGTCACGCGCTCCTGTCCATCAAGTGCGAATCACTGCCCGGAAGTGACAATAAGACGATGGACGATCGACGATGGACCACTGGTGGTCCATCGTCGATCGTCCATCGTCATCAGGACGGCAACAGATTTTCACCGAGCTGATTCTATTCCAGCAAGCTTTGGTCGACCCAGCCCTCATGGGTGTCGGCGCGCACCTTGACCCAGATGGTGTCGCGAATCAAGCGGGCGTCGGTGAACACAACCACCGCATCGCCCTTCGCCAGCACCGCCACCACAGGTTGATCTGTCCCCGGCAGTGCGCGCACATTCAGCGTCTCGCTCTTGACATGTTTGGCCGTTCCTGGGGCATCATTCGGCTGGGCTGATTGCACAGCCTGGGCAGCCGCAGTCGGCGCGCTCTCAGCGCCCGGCACTGCGGCGCTCACGTTGGCGGCCGCAGGCTGCGCGCCCGCGCCTGGCTGAATCGCCCCCTCGCCATCACCGGTGGTAGCAGTTGCCCCTCGCGAGGTATCGACGCCCGAGACCACGGCGATCACCTGATCGCGGAACAGCACAGCGCCGGTCACGAGCGCCACCACTAGCGCCAACACTAGCAGCGCGGGAACAGCGGCGAAGCGCGAGCGCGCCTGGCTATTGGCGCCCGACTCGTCCAGATCGAGGAATGAAGTCGGCACGTTGGCGGCGTTCGCGGCGGCCGGCTGCCGGCGCTCCTGGTACAGCCCAAGGGATGGGACAGGCTGATCGCCGAAGCGCTCGTGCAGCGCCGGAGCATACGCCGAATCCGACTCGGCTGCGTCGATCCCCATCTCACCCGACGCTCCGGCCGCGACGCTGGCGATGACCACATTCTGGGACGCGCGTCGCCGGCTCGCGATCCGCGCAAGCGCCAATGCCAGAACAAGGGCAGCTGCGGCCCCGATGATCAACAAGCCGGCTCGCTCGAACAGCGCGCCAAGGAGATGCGCGAGCGACGTCAAACCTTGTACGAACTGCGTGACGATGCTGGCCAGCGCCAGCGCAACAGCGGCGATCACCAGGCCGTCAAGCAGGTATGGCAATGTGCCGGGATCGAGCCTGCGCCTGCGGCGAGACCGCGTCCATGCGCGCTCCGTTTCCAGTAGCGCGAAGATCAGCACGATCAGCACTACGATCACGAGTGGTTCGCCGAAGAGGGTCAATCCATTCGAGAGCGCGATCATCCGCCACCTCCATGCCCATTCCATTTCGCGCGCAAGCTCAGCCAATCTGGCACTTCATCCACCTCGTCATTACTGTGGCCGCCTAGGGGCGAGCCCGGCAGCGGCGCTGGCGCCGGCAGGCGCGACGGAACCATGGCCGGCGATGCATACGCTGCCAGCGCGAGCAGCAGCGCCGACTGGACCTGCGGGTTCTCGGCGTGTGCCAGCAGCTCTGGATCGGCAGTGACCTCGCCAAGAACGACTGGCAGCCGCTCGGGGCGCTCCTTGAGCTCCAGGCTCCACATCTTGAACCAGGCCGGTCCATAGCTCTGGATGAGGCCGATCATTCGCGGAATCAGCTCGCTCGAGATCTCAGCCACCGGTTCGGCGTCCGCCCCGATGTGCTGGCTTGACTCTGGGATTCCAGGCTCGCTCTGCTCACTCGGTAGTTCGGCCGATGCGTCATCACTCGTCTCGATCGTGTCGATCGATGGCTGGTCCGTCGAATCGGCGGCTGTGGTGGAGGCCGGCGCGCTTTGCCACGGCTGCTGGTCTTCGTGTGTCGGCCAGGCCGGATCGCCCAGCACGATCGGCGGCTCAGGCGCGCTCACGGCCGCATCGCCAGCCGGCTCGCTCCCTGCGGCGGTCTGGTCATCAATAGCTGTCACGGGCGGATCGAGCGAAGGGTCGGCGCCAGCATTGGCTAGTAGAGCAGATAGTAGAGTAGAGGCCGACTCGCTCGATGGTGCTGATTCGGCTGCCCAGCCTGTGCCAGGCGCGTCGCCGGAGCCGGTATCATCATCAGTAGCACCTGTGTCGATCGGCTGCTGGTCGTCGAGATGCAGGGTGGGCATGTACCAGGGCGACGCTTCTTGCTCGATCGGCGGATGCGCTTCTTCCTGCTCTGCCGCTGCGGGAAGGCTCT
>DATFXE010000206.1:0-8881 GCA_035258585.1 Roseiflexaceae bacterium
TGGGTGGGGGTTTGGGGCGGCGAATCCGCCCCAAACCCCCAGCATTGGGGAGGTTTGGAGGGGCCCGGGTACCCTCTGGGTGCCCCCTCCGCACCTCCCCAACTGTAAAGCTGATCGCTGCCAGGCGAAACCTTGTCTAAGACAAAAACACAGAATAGCCTTGTGAGGTAGCTTGTTCTGTGTTCTTGGTTGTTTGTTCTCGGCTAGTCATGATGATTACTCCAGATCCTTCCCCAGCGCCAGACAATCACAAACGCCAGCACCAGACCGGCCAGGTCGGTCAGCAGATCGCGGCTATCGTCGAACCATAGCAGCCGGCCTTTGTAGAGCATCTGGAAGAACTCCTGGCCGACCCCGGCCATCAGCAGCAGACTGAAGTAGCGCCCTGGCCGCTCGCGCAGACGCGGCAGAACGGCCAGCGCCACCAGGCCCAGCAGGCAGAACAGCGCCGCGTGGCCAATCGCGTGCCGGCCGTCGGTCGAAAAGACCACGTCGAGCCCACGCCCGAACGCCGGCCAGAGCTGGCCCAGCCAGCCAAACGGAAACAGCGTGAGCGCCAGCAAGGCCAGCAGCGGCACGCGGCGCACAAATGAGGATGATACGCCGGTGAGTTGAGTAGTTATGGGAACCTGGTTCGTGTCGCGCATGGTCGCCCCTCTTCAACAGCGTGCGGATACTGCGACAATCCTAGCGCATACGTGCGCGAAACCACACCGCCTGAGGCGCCTCTAGACGTCACTCAGGTGCTTGACCCGTTGTCGGTCGTATGTATTCGGGCTTCGGCACCGAGCTTGACCCAAAATAAGCCGCATTTTACAAAAGCTGGCGCGTGAAGTACAATTGCGGGCCGATAAAGCATCAGGAAGCGCCCGAGCAAATATGTGAGCAGCCAGATTCGCCCGCCAACCCAGGCCGGAAACGGCGCTGCGCGGCCGCGCCGGCCGGCCCGCGAGACCGCGATGAAATTGATTGTCCAGATCCCGGTGCTGAACGAGGCCGATACGATCGCCGAGGTGATCAGGGACATTCCGCGCCAGATCCCCGGCGTCGACAGCGTCGAGGTGCTGATCGTCGACGACGGCTGCACCGACGATACGGTGGCGATCGCCTGGGCCAGTGGCGCCGACCATGTCGTCCGGCACGCCGGGCGTAAGGGGCTGGCGCGCGCGTTTCAGACCGGCAACGACGCGGCGCTGCGGCTCGGCGCCGACATCATCGTCAATACCGATGGCGATCACCAGTACCCCGGCAGCGAGATCCCACGCCTGATCGCGCCGATCCTGGCCGGCCAGGCCGAGGTGGTGATCGGCGATCGGCAAGTGGGCAGCATCGACCATTTCTCGCCGCTGAAAAAAGCGCTCCAGCAGGTCGGCAGCGGTGTCGTGCGCTGGGCATCCGAGACGGATGTGCCGGATACGGTCAGCGGCTTCCGGGCGCTCTCGCGCGAGGCGGCGCTGCGGCTATTCGTCACCACCGACTTCTCATACACGGTCGAGAACTTGATCCAGGCCGGCAAGAAGGGGCTGAACGTCACGACCGTGCCGATCACAATCAATAGCGTCGATCGGCCATCGCGGCTGCACAACGGCAACTGGAACTTCATCAAGCGCCAGGCCGCGATCATCGCGCGCAGCTACTCGACCTACGAGCCGCTCAAGTCGTTCTCCTACCTGGCGGCGCCATTTCTGCTCGTCGGCATCGTGCTGCTTGGCAACGCGTTCTATGTCTTCCTGGCGCGTTTGTTCGTCGACAACTATCCGCGCAGCAACTTCCAGTCGCTGATCGCCGGCGGCGTATCGCTGATCCTGGGGTTTGTGATCTTTCTGTTCGGCATCCTCGCCGACCGGATCGGCGGGGTGCGGCGGGTGAACGAGGAGCAGCTGTACCGGCTGCGCGCGCAGGAGGTGGCCGACGAGCGCTGGCGCCGCGACCTCAGCGCGCGGCTGGACGAGATCGAGCGCAGGCTGGGTGAGCGCGACACGGATGAATCGTTCGAGCGCGAGAGTTAGCACAGGTTATCAGCAATGTTCTATCACCGCGCGCTAGCCGCCGCCAAGCGCCTCGCCTGGCAGCAGCAGAGCGGGCAGGCTGCGCGGCTGCACTACATCGCGTTCATTCTGTTGACGCTGCTCGGTGCGGGACTGCGCCTGTACAACCTGACCGCACAGCCGCTGCGGCAGGATGAGCTGTACACAGCCCAACTCGTACTGCACGGCCTGGGGATGATCTGGTCGACCTCGTTCCACGAACACTCGCTTCCGCTCTCGAACGCACTGTTCTGGCTGGCCGGGCAGTTCGGCGGCGTCTCCGCGGCCACGTTGCGTGCGGTGAGCGTGGCCGAGGCGATGGTGGCGCTGGTCTTCTACGCGCGCTACTGTGGGCGAGTGATTGGTGGCTGGGCGGCGGTGTGCGCCGTCGGGCTGTTCGCCGTGGCGCCACTGGCGATCATCTATGCGCAGGATGCCCGGCCCTACGCGCTGCCGTCGCTTGCGCTGGTCCTGAGCCTGCTGGCCTACGAGCGCCTGCGGCAGGACAGCCGCCTCGCCAACTGGCTGCTGTATGCGGCCTGCGCCGTGCTGGCCGCGCAGTCGCACTACATCCTCGTGCCGCTGATACTCGCGCAGCTG
Source organism: Roseiflexaceae bacterium (assembly GCA_035258585.1). Lineage (GTDB taxonomy): Bacteria > Chloroflexota > Chloroflexia > Chloroflexales > Roseiflexaceae > DATFXE01. Next base: position 2,628 of record DATFXE010000206.1, read on the forward strand.
CTGGCGCTGCTCATCCTCGAGGGGCGGCGCTGGCGCGTGGCTGCGGGCGGCGCGGCGACATGTGTGGCGATGGCGGCCTCCCTGGCGGTCTTCTCGGCCGGCGCGCAGGCCGAGACGCGCTTCTGGCTCACGGTGCGCTCGTCAATCGAGTTCATCCCGGCGATGCAGGTCATGCTCAGCGGCGACGGGAGCGGGGGTGGACCACTCATCCGCGCGCTGTTGCTGGGCGCGGCGGCTATCGCGTGCGCGGCGGCGTGTGCTGATCTGGAGCGCTGGCAGACCACGCTGCCGCATCTGCTCCAGATCGCCGCCATGCTGGCGGCGTCATTCGTGCTGCTGCCGCTGGTCGGCGTGTTTGTGCCGGAGTACGAGGGCCGGCAGTTTCAAATCCTGCTACCAAGCGTCTTTGTGTGTGCTGCCGTGGGGCTGCGTTGGCTCGCGCTCGCGCGCGCGCGAGCCGGGAGCGTTGCGGCGGCGGCGCTGCTGGGCGTGATCTGCGTGGCATCGGCGCTCGCGCTCACGGCGTACTTCCAAAGCTACCATAAAAGCGCCGAGGCCGACGCGGTCCAAAAGGTGCTGGCGCGCGCGCACCCCGGCGATGTGGCGGTGGTAGACTGCCCGGCATTCTCGTCCAGTGTGGCCCTGGCCTACTACGCGCCGCAGATGGCGTACTACCGCTGCCTTGACGACACGCGCGGCGTGCTGCGCTTTTCGGCGCATTCGCCCGGCGCCAGCCCAAACGCGCGGCTGCTCGACGAGATGCTCACACACGTCGCCGATCTGCGTCAGGTGGAAAGCCAGCGCCAGATCTGGCTGTTCACCCGCCAGGACAGCCCGCCACCGCTGCTCAGCGCGCTGCTGCGCCAGTACCGGCAGCGCACGCAGTTTGGGCAGGGCTTGAACCGCGTGATCCTGCTGGAGCGGTCCGGCCACTCGTGAGGGAGAAGTATTCAGGAGTGGCAAAAGAGCGCTGTGAAGCGCTCACCTGAGCTTCGTTCCACCTTTGGTGAGCGCTTCACTGATTCACAGGACTTACATGGATTCACAAGAGGATACGGATCGCTAGCGACGGGAGCAGCAGCGATGCGACGATCAGCACGGTACGATGCAGTTGCGGACTTCTATGAGCAGTTTGCGCCCGACCTGTACGAGGCTCCGCCGATGGTGGCGCTGCTGCGGCTCATCGGGGATGTGACAGGGCTCCAACTCCTCGATCTGGCCTGTGGACACGGGCGGTTGGCACGTGAATTAGCGCGGCGGGGTGGCCGCGTGGTCGGGGTGGATATCTCAGAAGCGCTACTAGCGAAGGCTCGCGCCCGTGAGGCGGCCAGTCCATTGCAGATCTCCTATGTACACGCGGATGTGGCGACACCGGAGGCGCTGGCGGGAAAGATCTTCGACGCGGTCGGCTGTAGCTTCGGGCTGTCGGACATTGATGATCTGGACGGGGCGATCGCGACTGTCGCGCGGGTACTGCGGCTGGGCGGATTCTTCGCGTTCTCGATCGTCCACCCGTGTTTTCCTGGGTGGGAGGCCAAGCAGGCGAGCCCGAGTTGGCAGCCGGGGCGCGGCTACTATGAAGAAGGATGGTGGCGTGCCGATCGTCCCGCACATGGCGTGCGGCCGAGGGTGGGTGCGAATCATCGGATGCTGTCGACCTACCTGAACACGCTCGCACGGCACGGCCTGGTCGTCGAGGAGGTCGCAGAACCCATGCCAGAATTAGACTGGATTGACCATGCCCCTAGTATCGGACCTGTTCCAGTCTACCTCGCGGTCCGATGTCGCAAACGACCCGCATGACTTTGCAAAACTCCAGCTAGTACTAGACATACCGGTCTTTCCATCCGCATCTCTACTTGCCCGTATAATAGGTCTGACCAAGTCGTCGAAATCGTATTCAGGAGATAGGGGAGTAGCAATGCTCACTGGCTGGGAGAGTTTCTATGTCATCATCGGCACCTCGGCTGCTGTGCTGATTGGTCTGCAATTCGTGGTGGTTACCTTAGCAGCCCAAATGCAGCTTGTGAACCCTGAGGGCAGTAGCGCTTTTGCTACCCCGAATATCGTTCACTTCTGCGCCATACTCTTCGTTGCTGCGGTTCTCAGTTCACCGTGGGATTCACTTGCAACTGTCGCGGTCATTCTTGGTCTGTGCGGCGTAGCAGGTCTGGTGTATGCAGGTGTGGTCTTACGGAGAGCACGACGACACACAAGCTATACGCCTGTGCTTGAGGATTGGATCTTTCATTTTACACTTCCGCCGATTGCCTATGCCATACTACTCCTTGCCGCAATCATGCTGCCAAGTAGTCCGGCAATGCCCCTCTTCGTGGTTGCCGCAGCGGTATTGCTGCTCTTGTTCGTCGGTATTCATAACGCCTGGGACTCAGCCACCTACATCGCGCTCAATGAGAGCCAGCAACAGGAGAGGCATGAGGAGGAGAAGTAGTAGCTCTTCGGGTTCTCATTGACCCGCTGGCGATGGATGGGCAGGAGATGTCGTGCTCATGCCCAATAGTATACGCCGCTAGAGCCGAAGTGACAAATATGGGGCGTTCGAAAAGATCCTATCCCATTCGCTCCAGATTGTAAAATCCACAGATGAATAAAAATTTATCTGTAATAACGAGCGAATGTAGATCGTCATCCGTGCGACCGAGAGGTAGGGGCGGCCAAGCACCAGCGCACCGACGCGCTATGCTGCGGCTCGCCGTGCGCCTCTACGGCGAGAAATGTCGCCGTGCCGGTAGCAGCGCGACAATCGGACATCGAAGAATACGCACAAAAATAATTATCTTGTTAAGTGTGTTCATCGCGAAATAACAATATGCACATCAAAATGCGCTAATCTTTATTACCTGTATAATAATTGGAGAGGCGCGATCCTCGTACTGCGCTCTGCTTGTCGCCTTGTACGGAGGATGTGCGGTGCGCCCAAGCTATCGAATCGGATTGATTGTGGGTGTCTGCCTGACGGTCGTGTTGGTGACAATCGGGCTATTAGACTTACTTTCTCCCAGTGTTACAAATTTCGCCGCCGGCCCGTACGCGCCGCTGTTGGGCCTTAACGGTTCCTCGGGATCCTCCCGCAGCTCGCAGCTGGGGTCGGAGTTCGATCCGAACGCTGAGCAATCGGGGTTGGCCAGCCAGCTGTTCGATGACCCGACTGAAGCCGCGGCTGAGCCTCCGACCGCAACCGAGCCTCCTCCGGCCACGCCCGCGCCCCTTGTGAGCGGCGCGGAATTGGCAGCCGAGACGACCGCAGCCCCAGGCGCCAAACCAGCCGCTACAGCTAACGCATCACCAAATAAGACTGCAACCGCCATTCCGGCCGGACCATCCGCCGGCCCGGGCAACGGCACCAGCCCATCGACGTTGCCAAGCGAAGGCCCAGTCGCCAGCGGTGGTAATGGGGGCAACGATCGGCATAACGATTCGAACAACTCATCTCCGGGCAAGCCAGCCGGGCCGGCAACACCTGTATCGGTCTCCAACCCACTGCCCAGCAGATCGCCGGTGGCGGGCGCGCCCGAGCCAACCGCTGGCCCCAAACCACCTATGGCGCCGACCAGCGTGAGCGCGCCGATCAACGTGCCTGACTCGACCAGCACCCCGGTGCCGCCACCCAACACACCAGTCCCACCGACACCAGTGCCACCGACACACACGCCGGTGGCGCCGACACGCACCCCGGTACCAGCAACCAACACGCCGGCGCCAACCAAGACGCCCAAGCCAACCAAGACGCCAGCCCCGCCAACCAGCCCACCGGCGCCGACCAACCCACCGGCGCCGACCAACCCGCCACCAGCGCCGACCAACCCACCGGCGCCGACCGACCCGCCACCGGCGCCGACCGACCCGCCAAAGCCGACCGATCCGCCGGCGCCGATCAATGCGCCAGTTTGCAATCTGCTGCCGCCGCTGTGTCCATAGCAGACGCTAGCCCGCAGACTCCGTGGAAAGGGATCACGAGCGGTATAATTTTCGATGCACCAGGCGCCAGATTTCGACCAGCCGATCGCGCGGGGTGGTTCAGGGCTCCGAACCACCTCGCGCGATCTATGTTCTTAATAACAGGACTTACGCAGTGGGCTTCGGGGGCGGCTGCGCCGCCCCCGAAAAACCTCTTTTTGGCCGCTGTCGGCCACGAACGTGGCCGACAGCGGCCAAAAAGAAAAGATCTTGGAGGGCTTTCGCCCTCCAAGCCTCCCACTGAGTAGGCGACCGCGTAAGTCCTATTAATAACAGAAGACCTGTTACTTTGCGATCTCGCGCGCTATCACCAGCCGCTGAATTTCGCTGGTGCCCTCGTAGATCTCGGTGATCTTCGCGTCGCGGAAAAAGCGCTCGACCGGGTACTCCTTTGAGTAGCCGTTCGAGCCATGTATCTGGATGGCTTTGGTCGCGGTCCACATCGCCGTCTCGGAAGCAAACAGCTTGGCCATCGACGCGGCGCTGATATAATCGAGGTGATTATCTTTGCGCCAGGCGGCCTCGTATGTAAGCAGCCTGGCGGCCTTGATTCTCGTGGCCATATCGGCCAGCATAAAGCCAACCGCTTCGAATTCGACGATCGGTTGCCCGAACTGCTCGCGGATCTTGGCGTACGCAAGCGCCGCCTCATACGCGCCTTGCGCGATCCCAAGCGCCTGCGCCGCAATCCCGATCCGTCCGGCATTCAAGATCGTCATCGCGATCTTGAAGCCTTGCCCTTCGTCGCCAAGGCGCCGCCAAGCCGGCAGGCGGTAGTCGTCGTAGGCCATCTGGCTGGAGTGCGCGCTGCGGATGCCCAGCTTGTGCTCGACTTTCACCACGCTGCAACCACGTGCATGTGTATCCACCAGAAACGCCGAGATACCTCGCGAGCCCTTGGCCGGGTCGGTCATCGCCATCAGGATGATCGTGTCGGCATGGTCGCCATTAGTCACCCAGTTCTTGACGCCGTTGATCACATATTCGTCGCCCTCGCGTACCGCTGTGGTCTTCTGAGCGGCGGCATCGGAACCCGCGCCTGGCTCGGAAAGCGAGAACGCGCCAAGCGCGCGGCCGGAGGCGAGCGGGGCGAGCAGTTCGCGCTTCTGATCTTCGGTGCCAAAGCGCTCCAGCCCATGGCAGACCAGCGAGTTATTGACGGAGGCGATCACGCCGAGCGAGGCATCCACGCGCGACAGCTCTTCGATCACGATCGCGTAGGAGACATAGTCGAGCCCGGCCCCGCCATGCTCTTCCCCCACCGCCACGCCCATGAAGCCAAGCTGGCCCATTTTTTTGACCAGATCGGACGGCCACTCCATGGCCTCGTCTCGCGCCGCCGCACTCGGCCGCGCTTCCTTCTCGGCAAACTCGCGCACAGCCTGCCGGAGCAACTCATGATCTTCTGTCGGGGCAAAGTTCATCTGGATACCTCCTCGTATCGTGGTTGAGCTCGCCGGCATGATAGCACATACCGGTGAAAACAGCCGTTGCCCTTTTAGACAAGCTTTCAGAGTTCATCCAGCTTCCTGCTCTGTTGCTGATCATCTTAGGACTTACGCAGTTGGCGTTTTAGCGGGGGCGCGGGGGCCGCTGGCCCCCGAGAACCTTCTTTTTCTACCCACCTGTGGCGGCAAAGCCGCCGCAGGTGGGTAGAAAAGAAAGGGGGTTCTTTGGAGGGCAAAGCCCTCCAAACCTCCCAACCGCGTAACTCCTACGTCTATGGCCTAGTTGTCGCGTGGTGGCACACTCAGCCGGCCATTTCGGTGTTTGAGGCGCGTACCGCCCGAGCAGTGCACCGCGCATTGCGCCGTATGCACTAGGAGAACCCGTTCGCGCTTCTACTTGAAGATAAAAACCTGGACACGAAGCTGTTACATGCTCGTGTCCAGGTTTTTATTTTGGTGCGTGTCGCCGGATGGCTCGTTGAGTCGTGCCGAGTGCGCGTGAACGCGCAGGTGTTGGTATTGAATGGGCCGCGTTGCGAAACCCGACATCCAAGACCCACTACCTAACACTACAACGAGGCTTTACTTCCGAATGGGGGTTCGGGGGCCTCTGGCCCCCGAAAAACCCTATTCGGTGGGGGTACGAGGGGCGACAAAGCCGCCCCTCGTACCCCCACTGAGGATGGAATCTGGAGGGCTTCGCCCTCCAGACCTCGCAACTCTCGTTGTACTACTAAGATCTATATAATTAGGGCATCGTCCATCGTCTATCGTCCATTGTCGTCACCAGAAAGCCACCTCTCGATCTTTCACAGAAAGTATGACCCA
>DATFXE010000207.1:0-7782 GCA_035258585.1 Roseiflexaceae bacterium
GGTTTGTCGCGCTGAACCCGGAAACCGGCACGACAACACAGGGTGAAACGATCGAAGAGGCAGTGGCGAATCTGAAGGAAGCCACGGCCTTGTACCTTTCTGAGTTTCCAATGCCCGCTGTAGGCCACCCGGTCGTCACCATATTGGAAGAGTTCATACAAGCGCTAGGCAAGTGACCTCCAGACCCTTAATATTTTCGGAAACACACGTGACGAAGGACGAGGGCCGATGGTACATAATCATCGTCCCTCGTCCTTCGTCCACGATGAGGCCATATGTCAGCAGCATCCCCAGCCACGGCCCAGCGCCCCAGCGCCGATTTTTGGAAGTTCTGGGCCGGGCAGACGATCTCGAACTTGGGAAGCTCCTTCACTGAGTTCGCCCTGCCGCTGTTGATCTTCAAGCTCACCGGCTCGGCGATCAATTTGGCGATCGCCAGCGCTACCACGTTTTTGCCCTATTTGCTGTTCGGGCTGCTGATCGGCGCATGGGTCGATCGCGTCAATCGCAAGCGCCTGATGATTGCCACCGATCTGCTGCGCGCGCTGGTGCTGGCCTCCATCCCGCTGCTGGCCGCGCTGGATCAGCTCACGCTCTGGTGGATCTATGCGGCCAGCTTCCTGATCTCGACGCTGACGATCGGCTTCAACTCGGCAGAGTTCGCGGCCATTCCGAGCATGGTCGCGCAGGATGACCTGGTGACCGCCAACGGGCGCATCCAGGCCAGCTACTCGGCCGCGACGGTGGCGGGGCCGCTGCTGGCCGGGCTGCTCATTGCCTTCATGCCGCTGCCCGCGCTGCTGTTGATCGACGCCACGTCGTTCGTCGTCTCGGCCGGCTCGCTGGTGCTGATCGGCCGCAGCTTCAACGCCGGCGGCCCGGCGCGCGCCGCATCCAGCATCTGGCAGGATGTGAGCGAGGGATTGCGCTATGTGCTCGGCCACCCGGTGCTGCGCAATATCTCGGCGATGATGGCGCTGGTCAACTTTGTGGGCAGCACGGTTTACGCGCAGCTGGTGCTGTTCGCCAAGCAGCGCCTGCTGGCGAGCGACACGCAGGTGGCCCTGCTGTACTCCGCCGGCAGTGTCGGCGTTGTACTGCTCTCGCTGGCGGCCGGGCCGCTGCGCAAGCGCTGGTCGTTCAGCACCGTCGCGCTGGGCGCGCTGGCACTCGATGGCCTGCTGACCATCGGCCTGGCGCTGACCAGCTGGTACTGGGCGGCGCTGCCGATCTGGATGCTCTGCTCGGGGCTGGGAATTCTATTCAACATCAATACCGGCAGCCTGCGCCAGGCGATCGTGCCGAACCACCTGCTGGGCCGAGTGATAAGCATCGCCGGCGTGCTGGCGTGGTCGGCCATACCGCTGGGCACGCTGCTCGGCGGCCTGGCGATCAGCTGGACCGGCGATGTGGCGCTGATCTACGCCATCATCGGCGTGCTGACAGTGATCATCCCGCTGTTGTTCGCGCTGACGCCGCTGGGCCACGCCGAGCGCTACATGCCGGCCGCCGACGAGCAGGCGGAGGAGCTACGCGCTTGAGCGTCTTTAGCCCTTGACGTACGACAGCTTCTCGGCCACTTTGCCCGCGCGGACCCGATAGACATCGACTCCACGCACGTAGCCATCCGATTCCCTGTCGCTTCCATCGCCCATCTCCTGCTCAGACGAATCGAGTCACAGACTGAAACGCTGTATGCCCTACAAAACATCCCTTCAATCTACAGACAGATGATTTAGCCACAGCGGTCACAGAGAGCATAGAGACAGATCTATCATCGTATCGATTCTCGGTCTCCTCTGTGTTCTGTGTGGCTGGGACGATCAGCCGTCCAAGGGGTCGAGCGCGGCGTTCCACGCCTTCATACGCTCGGCGTCGCCGCCGGTGTCCGGGTGGTGCAGCCGCGCCATCGCCTTGCGGATCGCGCTGACCTCGGCCGGCGTAAGCTCGGGCAGGCCAGTGCCCAGATTGAGCGGCGGCACGATGCCCTGGGCGCGCGATTGCCACATATCGCGCTCGTGCTCCAGCAGCGCGTTCTCGCGTGTGATCTCCATCAAGTTGGCAACCGTCTTGTTGTAGGCACGCGCGATCTCGTCGTAACGCGCCTGCGCCTTGTCAATCTGCCGCAGCAGGCCGCGAATCGTCTTGTGCGCCTCCTCAAGCTCGTGCTGAAGCACACTTGCGTCGCCCTCGAAAGGTGGAGCAGGGCCGCGAAAGCGGTTAGACTCTCTCGTCACGCGCAACTCCTCACATGCTGCTTGTGATTAATCGCCGCGCACAATCTGGCCGCTGAGAGAGCACGCGGTAGGGTGTAGGATACACGCATGCGCAGTAAAAAACATCGGACATTGGTACGTTGTTTTTGAGCCGGCGCTATGGTATCATGATCCTATCATTCAGGATCCCCATTGGCCCTCTCTGCCACCTTGCGCTATACTATGCGCGAGTTTCTCCCAATACATGATGCTGCTGGCTTACTCAGATGGGAGGTTTGGAGGGCTTTGCCCTCCAAGAAGCATTTGGTTTTGCGCCTGGTTCGGGCGGCTTTGCCGCCCGAACCAGGCGCAAAAAAAGAAACGTCTCGGGGGCCGCAGGCCCCGCACCACCAGTTGGCGAGTTTGCCAGCAGTATCATAGCATGTGATGGCAGCGACGAGGACCTGCTATGCCCACAATACCGATGACGCTTGCCACGGTGAATGATCTGAGCCGCAGCGATTTTGTGGCGGCGCTCGGCCCGCTGTTCGAGGGCTCGCCGTGGATCGCCGAGGCCACCTGGGCGGCACGGCCCTTTCCCACAGTGGACACGCTACACCAGGCGCTCTGCGCCACAATCTACTCCGCGCCGGTCGAGCGGCAGATCGCGCTGATCCAGGCCCACCCCGATCTGGCCGGCAAGGCGGCGATCGCCGGCGAGCTGACCGCTGAATCAACCAGGGAGCAGTCGTCGGCCGGGCTCAACCGGCTCACGCCCGATGAGTACGCGGCATTCACGCGGCTCAACGGCGCGTATCGCGAGAAGTTTGGCTTCCCATTCGTGATCTGTGCGCGCGAGCATAACAAAACCAGCATTCTCGAACACTTCGCTATACGGCTGGAGCACGGGCGGAGCCAGGAGATCGACACCGCCCTCGCCGAGATCGCCAAGATCGCTCGCCTGCGGCTGCTTGACACCGTCGAGGCCGGGTAGTAAGCAGTAGGCAGTACGCAGTCGACAGTCTGTCCAATGAAATACATTGCCGCCCATCGTTACTGCCGACTGCCGACTGCTGACTGCTGACTGGCACCAAGGAGCATAGCATTGGAATCAACCGCCCGCGAATTAGCCGATCTCTTCGTCCGCTGGACCCATGTGATCGCCGGAATCATGTGGATCGGCAACTCGCTGCTGTTCAACTGGCTGGACCGCAACTTGCGGCCGATCGAGATGCCGCGGGAGGGCTCGATGGGCAAGATCTGGCTGCTGCACAGCGGCGCGTTCTACGAGGTCGAGAAGAAGCTGCTGCCGGCCAACACCCTGTACCCGGATAAAGTCCACTGGTTCATGTTCCAGAACCTGACCACCTGGGTCAGCGGGATCTGTCTGCTGATCATCGTGTACTATATGGGCGGCGCGGCCTTTATGATCGACCCGAGCGTCGCCAATATCAGCGCCGGCGCAGCGATCGCGATCGGCGTGGGCACGCTTGTAGGCGGCTGGCTGGTGTACGACCTGCTGTGGCGCTCGCCGATCGGCAAGAATACGCCGCTGGCCTTCACGATCTCGTTCCTGCTGCTGATCGCCGTCAGCTACGGCCTGACGCATCTCCTCAGCGGGCGGGCCGCCTACATCCATGTCGGCGCGCTGCTGGGCACGCTGATGACCGGGAACGTATGGTTCTATGTAGTGCCCTCGCAGCGCGAGCTGGTGGCGGCTACCAAGGCCGGGCTGGCGCAGGATCCGGCGCTGTCCTATCGCGCCAAGCAGCGCTCGATCCACAACAACTACATGACCTTCCCGGTGATCTTCACCATGATCAGCAACCACTTCCCCAGCACCTACGGCAGCGCGCTGAACTGGCTGATCCTGGCGGTGCTGATGGTCGGCAGCGCGGCTTTTCGCCACTTCCTGAATATCCGCTTCACCTACGGCGGCTGGCTGCGCATGGCGGCAGCCACAACCCTGCTGACCATTGCGGTGGTCGTGCTGCTGATCACACGCGCCAACACGCCATCCAGCGCATCCGCCAGCAGCGCGCCGGTCGCCTTCGCCGACGCGCAGGCAGTGATCCAGCGCCGCTGCATCGAGTGTCACTCCGCCACCCCGACCGATAGCACGTTTACCGTCGCTCCGGCTGGCGTCATGTTTGATACGCCCGCGCAGATCCAACGCATGGCCGCACGGATCAAAGAGCGCGCGGTGGTCACCAAGACCATGCCGTTCAACAACAAGACCGGCATCACCGACGCGGAGCGCGCGCTACTGGGCGCATGGATCGATCAGGGGGCGAGCGTTAAGTAGGGGTTAAGGGTTAGGGGTTAAGTACCTTGGATCTCGATGAATTCTCGATGATCTCAATGATCTCAATGTTTTCTTTGATGCTAACCCTTAACCCCTAACCCCTAACCCATAGGCATATGCAATGACCAACGACACCTACGCCCATACTGTCATGCAGCGCTGCGATGCCCTGGGCGGCATCAGCGAGGAGCCGGATCGGCTGACGCGCCGCTTTGCTACTGCTGCCCTGCGCCAGGCCAGCGCGGTCGTGGCGGAGTGGATGCGGGCAGCCGGTATGACGGTGCGCCAGGACGCCGTGGGCAACCTGATCGGGCGCTATGAGTCCGATCGGCCTGGCGCGAAGACGCTGCTGCTCGGCTCGCACCTGGACAGCGTGGTCGACGCGGGCAAGTACGATGGCCCACTGGGTGTGCTGGTCGCACTGGCGTGCGTGCAGCGCCTGCACGACCAGGGCCGGCGGCTGCCGTTCGCGATCGAGGTATTTGGCTTCGCGGACGAGGAGGGCGTGCGCTATCATACCGCCTACCTGGGCAGCCAGGTGGTCGCGGGCACGTTCGACCCGTCGATTCTGGAGCTAGCCGACGTCGATGGCGTCACGGTCGCCGAGGCGATCCGCGCCTCCGGCGGCGACCCCACTCAGCTCGCGGCAGCCAGGCGCAGTGGCGACGACCTGCTGGGCTATGTGGAGGTACATATCGAGCAGGGGCCGGTGCTGGAATCGCGCGGCCTGCCTGTCGGCGTCGTGAGCGCGATCGCCGGGCAGAGCCGCTTCGCGATTCGCTTAGATGGCGTCGCGGGCCACGCCGGCACCGTGCCCATGGAGCTGCGTCGGGATGCATTGTGTGCCGCAGCCGAGTTCATCCTGGCAGCCGAGGCGCTGGCGCGCGGCGCTCCCGGTCTGGTGGCCACGGTCGGGCAGATCGGCGCGGGGCCAGGGGCCAGCAATGTCATCCCCGGCATGGCCACGCTCAGCCTGGATGTGCGCCACCAGAACGACGGGCGCCGCGAGATGGCGATCGATCGGCTGCGCGAGGGGGCCAGGCAGATCGCCAAGGCCCGCCATGTCGAGCTGGAATGGCAGAGCGTGCAGGAGAGCCGCGCCCTGGCCTGCGACCCGCGACTGGCCGGGCTGCTAACACAGGCGGTCGAGTCGCTCGGCTACCCGGCGCTGTCACTGCCCAGCGGCGCCGGCCACGACGGCGTGACGCTGTCGGGGCTGACGCCAATCGCCATGCTGTTCGTGCGCTGTAAGGGCGGCGTCAGCCACAACCCGGCCGAGTCGGTAGACAAAGCGGATGTCGCGGTGGCGATCGAGGTGCTGGGGCGCTTTTTGGAGCTGTTGGCCCAACCGCCGAATGAATTCGACGCTTGAAAGCGGTACTTTATCTTCTCACCCAGAGGGTACCCGGTTTTTCTTTTTTCGCTCTGCGAGCGAAAAAACCGGGTGCCCTCTGGGCGAACGGATAAAAAGGGAAGTACCATGCTGCCGCAGGCTTGGTCGTGAGCCCTTCGACCCTTCGACCCTTCGACAAGCTCAGGGGGGACCAAGCTCAGGGGAGCCTACGCTCAGGGCAGGCGGGCTCAGTGTTCCTCAGCCGAACGGCAAAATGGCGCTTGAGAGCGCCACCGCGTAACTCCTGTCGATGAGAAGAAGTGATGTACGATCTTGTTATTCGCAACGGCACGCTCGTCACGGCCACCGGCGTCATCCAGGCCGATGTTGCGATCGCCGATCAGCATATCGTCGCGATCGAGCCAGCGCTGGCAGGCGGCAGTAAGGCCGAGATCGACGCGACCGGGCTGCATATCTTTCCGGGCCTGATCGACGCGCACGTTCACTTCAACGAGCCGGGACGCACCGAGTGGGAGGGCTTTGCGAGCGGCACGCGCGCGCTGGCGGCCGGCGGCGCGACCACGTTCTTCGATATGCCGCTGAACGCTCACCCGCCCACCCTCGACGCCGTCAGCTTCGACCAGAAGCTTGCCGCCGCACAGGCTTCAGCGCTGGTCGATTTTGGGCTCTGGGGTGGGCTGACCCCACAAAATCTCGACTGCCTCGAAGAGCTGGCCGAGCGCGGTGTGATCGGCTTCAAAGCCTTTATGTCAAATAGCGGTATCGACGACTTCCAGGCCACCGACGATTTGACGCTCTACGACGGCATGGCCCGCGCCGCGCGGCTAGAGCGGATCGTGGCAGTCCATGCGGAGAACGACCAGATCACTGGCCAGCTGGCGCGCCGGGCCGTCGCCGCGGGGCATATCGGCGCGCGTGACTACCTGCGCTCACGGCCGGTGGTGGCCGAGCTAGAGGCGATCTCGCGAGCGATTCTGTTCGCAAGCGAGACCGGGTGTAAGCTGCACATCGTCCACGTCAGCACCGGCCGCGGCGTCAGCTATGTGGCCGAAGCGCGCGCACGCGGCGTGAACGTCAGCTGCGAGACCTGCCCGCACTACCTGGTACTGACAGAAGATGACCTGGAGCGACTTGGCGCAGTCGCCAAATGCGCGCCGCCCCTGCGCACCTCAGACGAGCAGACCGAGCTATGGAAGCACCTGCTCGCCGGTACGCTGCCCATGGTCGCGTCCGATCATTCGCCCAGCCCGCCCGCGATGAAAAGAATTGAAAATGTAAAATTGAAAATTGAGAATGATGCCGTGGCGGCTCTCAAGTCTCAATTTTCAAATCTCAATTTCTTCCAGATCTGGGGCGGTATCTCGGGCTGCCAGTCGACCTTGCAGCTGCTGCTGGCCGAGGGCTATGTCGGGCGCAAGCTGCCGCTCGAAACCATAGCCAGCATTACAGCCGAGTTCGTAGCGCAGCGGTTTGGCCTGGCGCCGCGCAAGGGCCGGCTGGTCGTGGGGGCCGATGCCGACCTGGCACTGGTCGATCTGGGGCATAGCGCCACGCTTCAGCCGGACGATCTGCTCTATCGCCATCGCCACAGCCCATATGTCGGCCGAACCCTGCGCGGCCGCGTCGCCCGGACGCTGGTGCGCGGGACGACGGTGTATCTGGACGGGCGAATCGTCTCGGAGCCGATCGGGCGGCTGTTGACGCCAGCCTGACACCAGAGATTTCACTTGGCACACAGAGCACAGAGGCCACAGAGGTAATGAATAAGACGATTAACCTCGGTGTACTCTGTGCCCTCTGTGGCTATTGACCGCTGGATAAGCAGCTAAAAATGGTTGCTGGGGAGGTCTGGAGGGGCAGAATGCCCCTCCAGACCTCCCCTGTGGTGGCTCACAAGGGTAGGTATCACTTTAGAGGTGGGGCCTGGG
>DATFXE010000208.1:0-7438 GCA_035258585.1 Roseiflexaceae bacterium
CGATGAGGCCAGCAGGCGGCTGGCTTCGGCCAGAAAGCGCTGCTCCTCGGCCGCGCGGCGCGACGCCTGCCGGGCCTGCTCGGCCCGTGCCTCGGCACGCCCGACCCGAATCGCGTAGCGCAGCACCCGAGTCAGGCGCCCGGGCGACATCGTGCTTTTGGTCAGGTAGTCGGTGGCGCCGGCTTTCATAAGCGCGACGGCCAACTGCTCGTCGCCCTGGCCCGTCAGCACCACCACCGGGGTGAGGATGCCGCGCTCACGTATCTCGCGCAGCACTGTCAGGCCGTCGTCGCCGGGCAGCTGGTAATCGAGAAAGATGCAATCGACCTCCTTGAGATCGAGCAGCGCCAACGCGGTGGCGCTGTCGCCGGCCTCCTCGATTGTCAGGGGCATCCCGGCGCTCTTGAGGGCGCGCTGCACCGCCATTCGATCGAGATCGTCATCGTCGACAACCAGAATTGTCCAGTATTCGTCCATAATCGCTTGTGGGCTCTCCAAAGACTCCGTCCGTTGGGGAAGCCTGAAAGGCCTTCGACGCCTCCAGACATCCCGAGCGTGCAGATCTGTTATGGACAGGAATTACGCAGTCGGCGTTTGCAGGGGGGCGGAGGGCTGCAAGCCCTCCAAACCTCCCACCGCGTAACTCCCGTTATGGAAACTCGTTGATCGTCCAATACTTATTCAAGGTTGCCATGGCCTCCACAAAGGCCGTCATGGTTACTGGCTTGAGAATATAGCCGGCCACATTCAAATTGTAGGCCTCGATTCGATCGCGCTCATCGTCGGATGTCGTCAACACCACCACCGTGAGTGGTCGCAGCGCCGGATCTTCACGCAGGGCGCGCAGGAACTCCAGCCCGTTCATCTTGGGCATGTTCAGATCCAGCAGGATCAGCCGGCGCGGGCCAGGAATACCATCCTTGCTCCGCAGCATCGCCAGCGCCTCCAGGCCGTTGCTGGCGACATAGAGCGGGTTGGTAATATTGTTGCGCTTGAAGGCCCGCTGCACGTTCATCACGTCAATCTCGTCGTCGTCCACCAGCAGAATATGTAACAGTTTTTTATCCATACGCGCTTACCCTTCTCGCGTCCGTTTTGGCCAGGTAAAGCGAAAGGTTGTGCCGGTGCCCTCGGCTGACTCGACCCACACGCGCCCGCCGTGGTTCTCGACGATCTTTTTGATCAGCGCGAGGCCGATCCCGGTGCCCTCGACTTTATCACGCGCGGCCAGCGTTTGGAAGATCACGAAAATCTTCTCGTGATACTCCGGCGCGATGCCCGGGCCATCGTCGGCTAGGGCAAATTCATACATCCGCCCGATATCCCTCACGCTGACCTCGACATGGCCATCCGCGCGGTTGTGATGCTTGATCGCATTGCTGATCAGATTCTGGAAGACCTGCTGGAGCCGCAGCCGATCGGTAAGAATCGTCGGCATATCTGCCGCGATCTCGATGCTGAAGCCGGATGGCCCAGCCACCAAGTCTATCACATCATGCAGCAGCACGCCCACGTCCACCGGCTCGATCGCGCCCTTGACGCGGCCAATGCGCGAGTACTGGAGGAGGCCTTCGATCAGTCCCTCCATCCGATGGACCCGCCCGCGCAGCAGCTCCAGCTGTTTGCGAATATCGTCGGTCGCATTGTCGCCCAGATCTTCCTCGATCCACTGCGAAAGGTTGGCGATACCACGCAGCGGCGCCTTGAGATCGTGTGAAGTGATATAGGCGAATTGATCCAGCTCGCGATTGCGCTCCTCCAGCGCTGTGGTCGTGCGCGCCAGCTCCTCGCCGCGCTCGCGCAGCGCCGTTTCGGCTTGCTTCTGATCGTCGATATCGGTGCCGGTGCCGACCCAGTAGGCGATCTTGCCGGCCCCGTCGCGTACTGGCACGCCGCGGCCAAGCTGCCAGCGATAGGTGCCGTCGCTGCCACGCCGCCAGCGGTACTCGATCTCGAAGAGCGTGCCACTGCGGAGCGACTCATTCCAGCGGTCGGCGGTCGGCTGGGCGTCGTCGGGATGCAGCACATCCGACCAGCCCCAGCCTAGCGCCTGGTCTTCGCGCATGCCGGTATACTGGAACCAGCGCCGGTTGAAATAATCGACTGCGCCATCGCCCCGGGCGGTCCAGACGACCAGCGGCATTGCGTCGGAGAGGTCGCGATAGCGCTGTGCAGCGGCCTTGAGCTCCGCGGCACGCTGCTCGCTCGCGTCGAGTGCGCGCCTGTAGTTGCCGGAAAGATCGAGTAGCTGGCGGCGGAGGAAGAGTGCGACGATAAGACCCAGGAGTAGTGCGCCGGCGATGCTGCTGACGATCACAATCTGGGTGGTGAATTGAGCGGCTTGCGAGCGCTGATCGCGCAGCGCCACCTGGATGCGCAGAAAGGATTGGATCTGGGCGCGCATGGCATCCATCAATTGTTTGCCCGTGCGCTGCTGCACGAACCCGGCGTAGTCGCCACCCCGATCGCGCACGCCAATCAGCTCGCGCGAGTATACCAGCCAGCGTCCATAATTCGAGCGTATCGCTTTAACCAGCGCTTGCTGCGCGGTGTTATCTGCTACTAGCCCGTCAAGCTCGTCGAACGTCGGGTCGATCGCCGCTTGGGCCTGCCGGTACGGGTCGAGAAAATCGGGCACGCCGGTGATCGCATACCCGCGCAAACCAGTCTCCTGGTCGATCAACAGCTCCTGGAGGGTGTGTGCCTTCGCAATCGTCTGGTCCGTATGATCGACCCAGTGGGCCGCGTCCAGCAGGCTGTTCAGCTGCCAGAGGAAGATCAGCGCCAGCACGATGAGCAAGAAGACCGGCAGGGTGATAGCACGCGCAAGCGTACGCCTGAACAGAGCAGTCTCGTTCAGGCGTGGTATCGTCGTCATGGATTGGATCTCCTGGGCCCACCCCCGCCCCAGGCGCATTCCATTCATCGCAACGCGCCTCCTATCCGCCGCGCGTACTGTGTGAGCAACTTCTATGCCAAGGGCTGCGGAAATATGCTCCAGAGCTGTGTTGCCGAAAAAGAAACGGTCGTGGGTTGTGGCCGGCAGTTTGGCTGCCGGCCACAACCCACGACCCATTGTTGGATGGACAACGTTTTCTACGCGCGCGAGCGCAGCTTCAAAAGGCCGCCTGCCAGCACGATCGCCAGCGCGCTCACCAGCAGGCCGAGCGGCAGCTCTTCGCCGCCGGTGTTTGGCATGGTAGCGGGCTTGGGCGCGGCCGCGGCTGCCGTGATGGTGATCTGCTTCATCACGATATTGTTATCGACTACCACCGGGGAGTCCGGGCCAGGAAACTCGTAGGTGCCGATCTTGCCGGCGTCGATGTGCAGCATCGGCCACAGTTTGCCGCCGATGGGAACATCCTGCTCCAGCTTCACGGCCACTTTGTAGGTCTCGCCCTTTGGTACAGCTGCGTGGCCGATCACGATGCCGGGTTTGCCGCCTTCATCCTTATGCACTGCGATCCATCCATCCTGGGCTGCGTTTACTTCCGCCACCACGATGCCGCCATTCGTTAGCGGCTGATCGTCGGCGTCGATCGACGCGACGGCCTCAGCCTTGGCCGCCGGTTGGGCGGCAGCTGGCGCGCCTTCTGAGGCGGTGACGGTGATCTGCTTCATGACGATATTGTTATTGACCACCACCGGCGCGTCCGGGCCAGGAAACTCGTAGGTGCCGATCTTGCCGGCGTCGATGTGCAGCATCGGCCAGAGTTTGTCGCCGGCGGCGACCGGCTGCTCGAGCTTCACGGCGATCTTGTAGGTTTCGCCCTTCGGGGCCGCCGCGTGGCCGATCACCGGGCCGGGCTTGCCGTCCTTGTCGGTATGCACCGCGATCCAGCCAGCTTGTGAGGCGTTGACCTCGGCGATAATCAGGGTGCCATCTTTGATCGCTTGATCATCGACATCGATCGAGTCGGTCGCCTGCCTGAGCGGCGCCGCACTCGCGACCGGGGCGAGCGCAAAGAGCGCCATCAACCCGATCAGTCCTGCCATTCCGAGCCAGCGTAGGCGTCGAGTCATTCGTGCTCTCCTTTCATGTGACCAAGAGATACGCAATGTATCTCTGCTTCCACCTGTCACTGCAGAGCTTCCCGGTTCCGAACATCTTCGCGGATGAGATTATAGACGATTTTGCGCTCTGATAGTGAACGTGGCTGAGATGGAATTTGGATCGAGTCTGGCTGAACAAGCTCGGCTGGATTCTAGAGCAGATTTCAGATCGCTTGAGCCACACAGGCTTGGTCGTGAGTCCTTCGACCCTTCGACCCTTCGACTACGCCCTTCGACCCTTCGACCCTTCGACCCTTCGACCCTTCGACAGGCTCAGGGGAGCCTCAGGGGACCAAGCTCAGGGGGGACCTCAGGGGAGCCTACGCTCAGGGCAGGCCGGCTCAGGGTTCCTCAGCCGAACGGGCACAGCGAAAACTGAGGAAGAATCGTCTTTCTCTTTGCCTTCTGTGATCTGTGTGGCTGAACTCGTCTGCGAACGAGGTAAAATAGCTTTGGCACACGTTCGTTGAGGAGACTTTGGAACCTGATATAATTGTGATGGCCCGATTCTCTCAATCTGTTATTGAATACGAGATAGCCCCATGGATAGATTGATTGGTCACTCACTTGGGCAATACCAGGTCATCGAGCCGATTCGTAAGGGTGGTATGTCGATCATCTACAAGGCATACCAGGAATCACTCGATCGCTATGTGGCCGTCAAAGTGCTGCCGGATAACAACGATCCGCAGTTCGCCGCGCGCTTCAAGCGTGAAGCGCGGGCGGTCGCGCAGCTGCAGCACCCGAATATACTGCCGATCTATGACTATGGCGAGCAGGATGGCATGCTCTACCTGGTGATGCAGTATATCGAAAATGGGACGACGCTGAGCGATGTGCTCAACGGGCCGATGGAGACGACGCGCGCATTACGGCTGGTGGGCAAGGTGCTCGACGCGCTGAGCTACGCTCACGAGCGCGGAATTATCCACCGTGATATCAAGCCCGCCAACGTGCTGCTGCCATCGCCCGATTGGCCGATGCTGGCCGATTTCGGCATTGTGAAGCTGCGCGACGACGATCAAAAGCTGACGATCCCTGGCCTGGTGATCGGCACGGCGGCGTATATGGCGCCCGAGCAAGCCAGCGGTCTGCACGTGGATGCACGTACCGATCTGTATGCTACCGGCGTTGTGCTCTACGAGCTCGTGACCGGGCGGGTGCCGTTCGACGCCAGCACTCCCATGGCGATGCTGGCCAAGCACGCCTATGAGCCGCCAGTACCACCCCGCGATATCACTCCGGGCCTACCAATCGAAGTCGAGAACCTGCTGTTGCGCGCGCTGGAAAAAGATCCGGCCGCGCGCTACCAGAACGCAGCCGAGATGTCGGCGGCGTGTGCTCTTGCGGCTGGCCGAATCCGACAGTCGGGCGTTCCCCAGCTCGCCGGCCTGTACCAGGAAGGTTTGCACGCGCTGGAGGAGGGGCATCTGGATCTGGCGATCGCGCGCTTCGAGCAGATCGCCGTGATCGATCCAACCTATCAGGATAGCGCTGCGCTGCTTGAGGTAGCCAGAGCGACACGGCTGCGCAGCCGCACCGAGGCGCGCCAGCAGCTCCAGCAGGTGCGACAGCGCCATCGCAGCACGCTTCCGGAACAGGTTGCGCCACCACCGCCAGCGCCGCAAATTGCCGATGGCTCTTCGCGTGCGGCGGCCGACCAGCCCGCGCCCCCGGCGCCGCCGGCCGAGCCGAGCGTAGCGCCGCCAGCCGTGCCGGCCGAGCCCGCGCCGGCTGTGGCCCAACCAGGACCCATCCCGGCAGTGCCGCTGCCGGCGCAGGACGCAACGCCAGCGGCCGCCCAATCGGTCTGGGCGCGCCAGCGCGTGCCGCTGATCATCGGCGGAGCGCTGGTGCTGCTGGCGCTGCTGGTTCTGGCGCTCATTCCGGTATTGCGCGCCGGTCCCGAGAGCGCCGCCAATCCGACGCCGGCATCGCGCGCCACGGCGGCGAACAAGCTTGCGCCGACCGCCGCGGGGGCGCCCACCGCGCTCGCGCCGACCACGGCAGCCGCGCCGACGCCGCCTGCAGCGCTGCCTGCGCCAGCGGGCCAACTTGTATTCGAGGATGACTTCAGCGCCGGGCCGCAGAAGAGCGGCCTGGTTGGCCAGCAACTCGCGCCGGATCTGGCGCTGGCGGTCGATCCTTCGGGCGTCTACTCGATGAGCCTGTCGAAGCCCGACCAGGCGCGCTGGGTGTTTCTGCCGCGTCTCGCCGCGGGCGACTTCAGCGTGCAGATCGATCTCTCCGACGGCAGCCCCGATTTCAACGGCGGCGCGGCGCAGGGTCTGGTCTTTCGCGGCCGCGACAATGATCACTTTTACGCACTGTTGATCGACCCGCGCAAAGGCGAGTACAGCGTCCGCAAACGCGATGGGAAAGATACCTGGGTCAATCTGATCGCGGCCAAGCCTTCGTCGCTGATTCGGCAGAAGGATGCGCTCAATCAGCTGCGCCTCGATGCGTCCGGCGATACCTTCACCCTGTATCTGAATGGCGCGCAGCTCGACACAGCGCGCGATAGCGCCTACACATTCGGCATGGTCGGCACGATTATTGCCAACACAGATGCGGCCGCATCCACAATGCGCTTCGATAACCTGAAGGTCTGGAGCAACGACCCGCCGCCGCGCGCATCGACCCTTCCGGCCACGCGTCAGAGCTTGAGCGGCGATATGGTGCTCATCCACGGTGGTGAGTTTGTCATGGGCAGCAATGACAACCCGAACGACCTGCCACATATCCTCTCGCAGCCCGATTTCTATATCGATAGCAAAGAGGTGACCAACCTCGCGTACCTATCCTGCGCCGACGTCTCAGGCTGCGCGCTGCCCGAATCGGTTGACTCGGCCACGCATAAAGGCTACGTTACCGCGCCAGAGTTTAACTTTTACCCCGTCGTAGATGTATCCTGGAAGCAGGCCAGCTTCTTCTGCGAGCAGGCTGGAAAACGTCTGCCAACCGAGGCCGAGTGGGAGAAGGCCGCCAGCTGGAACGCGACGAACCATACCAAGTCGATCTGGCCGTGGGGCGATCAGTTCGATGCCGCGCGGCTGAACTCGGCCGAGGGCGGCCGGGGCGACACCGTCGCGGTGGCGACCTTCCGCGACGATCTGAATGGCACGTTCGATATGGCGGGCAATGTCGCCGAGTGGACGCTTTCGCTCAATAAGCCCTACCCCTACGATCCGGCCGATGGCCGCGAAGATCCCAAGGCGTCCGGCGAGCGGATCGTGCGCGGCGGCTCCTGGGCGCAGCCCCAGGATCAAGTCGCCGCCTCCGCGCGCGCGGCGGTCGCGCAGGATTCGGCCAGCAACACGATCGGGTTTCGCTGCGCCGCTACGCCGTAGCGTAATTGCAGAATCGCCGGGTACCCTCTGGGTGT
>DATFXE010000209.1:0-11106 GCA_035258585.1 Roseiflexaceae bacterium
CTCGGCGATCAGGCGTGTGGCCACGCTGGGCTGGACGATGCTCTCGCCGGCCTGGATGCGGCGAATGGTTGCCAGCAGCTCGGCCGCCGGGACATCTTTGAGCATATAGCCGCGCGCGCCAGCCTTCATCGCGTCGAAGACATACTCGTCGTAGTCGAATGTGGTGAGAATAATCACCTTGGTGGCCGGCAGCGCCTGGGTGATCGCTGCTGTGGCGTCGACGCCATTCATCACCGGCATCTGAACATCCATCAGCACCACATCTGGCTGGAGCGCCAGCGCGCGCTCGACTGCCTCCTGGCCATGTTCGGCCTCGCCAACCACGCTGAAGCCATCGTTCAGATCCAGGATGGTACGCAACCCCTGGCGCATGAGCGTCTGATCCTCGACTATCAGCACGCGAATATCGGTCATATCGCAGTCACCTCGTGCGCCGCATGCCGGGGCAGGCGCGCCTCGACTAGTGTGCCGCCGCTGGGGCCGCGCTGGATTTCCAGCGCACCGCCGATGCCTCGCATGCGCTCGCGCATGCCGAGCACGCCGTAGTGCTCAGGGCGGTGGAAGTCGTCGGGGCGCATGCCCGCGCCGTCGTCGATCACGCGCAGCAGCCAGGCATCGCGCTGAGATGCCAGCGAGAGAGTGGCGCTAACGGCGGCGGCGTGCCGCTCCACATTCGCCAGCGCCTCGCGCGCGACATACCAGATCGCCTCGCGCGCTTCAGCAGGCAATACTGGGAGAGAGGGATCGATGTCGCAGGTCACGGCGATCCCACTACGGGCCTCCAGCTCACGCCCCAGCCGCCGCAACGCCCCGGGCAAGTCGTCGCCCTCGGATGCCGGGGCGCGCAGGTCAGCCAGCGCACGCCGGAGCTCGGCCATTGTGGTGCGAATCAACTCGCGGGTGCTTTCCAGCTCGGCATCGCCGCGCAGCGGGTCGCGCGCATACAACAGCTGCGCAGCCTCGAGCTTGACATTCATCACCACCAGCGCATGGCCAAGATTATCGTGCATTGCGCGCGCCAGCCGGCTGCGCTCGCGCAGCACCGCCAGCTCCTCTTGCTGGGCAGCGCTCGCGGCCAGCTGCGCGTGGGCTTGCCGCAGCTCGGCTAGCGCGTCGCGCAGCCGGTCGCGCTGGGCCGACATCAGGCGCAGGAAGATGGCGATGCCGAGGTTGACGATTACCTGTACGAAGATGTTCAGCAGCGTCGCCGGGGTCGCTCCCGCCTCACCACCAAGCAGTGAGCCGAGCACGAAGGCCAGCAGCAAGACCGCGAGCGGCAACGGCAACTGTCGACGCGGCAGCCCGCCGATAACCGGGTAGATCAGCGCCAGGGCGATCCAGGCAAACGACGCGCCATACCACCAGAGCAGCAGCGACAGCAGCAGCATCTGCAGGCTAAAGTAGGCCGGGCCGCGCCAGGCCGGCAGCGGCCGATCGCGGTAGAGCCAACCCCAGGCGATCAGATTATAGACGCCGAAGTTGCCGATAAGCAGCGCACCCAGGCGGATGCCGGCCCAGCCCTGCAGCTGCGCCGGATCGCGCTGGTAGAGCGCGATAGCGCTCAGCGCCATCCCAACGCAGTACACGATGCCCCAGAATATCGGAAAGAACCACCAGCCTCGGGGTATTGGCGGCGGTTCGCTAAATCGCTGCTCTGCGTGATATGCCTGTTCCATTCTATACTCCTGGCTATCCAATCGCATATGAGCAGATGACACATAGACAGTGTAGCGTACCACACCGGCCAGGGCAAGTCATAATTAGGACTTTCGCATTGGCGTTTTAGCGGGGGTCACCCAGAGGGTACCCGGGGCCGCTGGCCCCCGAGAATTAATTTCCGCCCAGCCGTGGCGGCTTTGCCGCCACGGCTGGGCGGAAAAAAGAGTTCTTTGGAGGGCTTGGCCCTCCAAACCTCCCAACTGCGTTCCTCCTAAATAATATCTGCTCGCCTGGTCATATGACCTTCGTCATACCAAACTTGTATCTTTGGCGACTACTACCGAGTGCATCACAGCGCTATATTAACCTGGTCCGATAAAACAGGCGATCGACGTGAGCGCCTGGTAATTTCGCGGCAGGAGGCAATAATGCGTCGTTATGCGCCGGTTTTTGTCCTGTTTTTGCTCTCCACCTTCATCGGTGAGATACTGTTTGGAGCGACCACCCTCAGCCGGATCGGCGGCCTGCTGGTGGTGGCACCGCTCTATGGCGGCGGCGCGCTGGTCATCCGCGAGCTGGTGCGCAGGCGCGGGCCAGGCTGGGCCAGGATAGCGCTACTGGGTGCGGCCTATGCGATCGTCGAGGAAGGGCTGGCGATTCAGTCGTTGTTCAACCCCGATCTATTCAATGCCGGGCTGCTGGGTGCGCGCGCCCTGGGGGTCAACTGGGTATGGGCGCAGTGGACCGTCGGCTACCACATTGTGTGGAGTATCGCCATCCCGATCCTGCTGACTGAGCTGCTGTTCCCCGAGCGCCGCGGCCGGCCCTGGCTGAGCCGAACCGGAGTGATCATCGTCGGCATGGTGTATGCAGCCGGCGCGCTGGCGGTGGGCGCGATCTTCCGGCTTGTGATCACGCCGGATTTCCGAACGCCGATGATCGTGAACATTGTCGCCGCGCTGGTCGCCGCCGGGCTGGTAGCGCTGGCCCTGATCTGGCCTGCGAAGCTGAAGGTAGTGGCGCCGGCCCGCGATGCGCGGCCCGTTCCATCGCCGTGGCTGATGGCGTTGATGACAGGCGCGGCTGCCTGCGCGTGGTTCATGCTACTCAGCATTCCGCACATACTGCGCGACAGCGAGCTAGTGATCGTCCCCATGCTTGCCGAGATCGGCTTGGTCGCAATAGTCGTATGGCTGATCCACCGCTGGTCGGCACCGGGCCGCGCCTGGACGGATATGCACCGCCTGGCGCTGGCGTGCGGGGCGCTGCTGGTGAGCACACTGGTTGGGTTCTTCTTCGTCACCGCCAGCAACCCGATCGACCAGCTAGGCGTGGGGGTCTCGGCCGTGGTGGCGGCCATCCTAGTGATATTGTTCATCCGCCGGCTCCAGCGGCGCAGCCAGCGCGCGCCCGAGCCGCGCCAACAGATTGCCAACAACATGTCCTAGTGGCTTGCCACAGTGTTTGTGCTGGGTGGGGGTTGCGGGGGCGACGCCGGGTACCCACTGGGTGTGGGCACGAGGCCGCCCCCTGCACCCCCACCACTGGAGGCTCGGAGGGCCCGGGTACCCTCTGGGTGCCCCCTCCGAGCCTCCCCAGCAAAATCAGTGTGGTTGAGCACTAAAGCGCCCCTCCGCGCAGGTGTTGGGTATTGGGTGTTGGAATCGTGGCGCTGCAAAGCCCAATACCCAACACCCAATACCTAGAACCTTGCTTGGAAATGCACTAGGGCCACTCGATCTGAGCTCATCCTCGCCCAAGGTACAGCTGCGTGGTCGGCAGCACGATCGCCTCGAGCATGTTGACATGCAGCGGCAGCGCGGCCATGGCCAGAGCAGCGGATGCCAGCTCGTCGGCGGTCATCATCGGCTCCTGATTGATCGGCGCGTCGCTGTCCTGCCGCCACTCGGCGTTGACATTGCCAGGGTGTAGGCAGCTGACGACCACGCCGTGGGCGCGGCCTTCCAGTGCCGTAGCCTTGGTCAGGCCTACTAGGCCGTGCTTGCTGGTGGTGTAAGCCGCCGCATTCTCACGCGGCATCTGCGCCGAGATACTGCCGATGTTGATGATCCGGCCGCCGCCCTGGCGCTTCATAATCTTCATGGCCTCGCGACTACACAAAAATGGGCCGGTCAGATTCACATCCAATACCCTGCGCCAGGTCGCCAACGACAGCTCCTCGATCGGCCCGCCGTCGAACACGCCCGAGTTGTTGACCAGGATGTCCACCCGCCCATACTCGCCGATCGCTTGCTCGAACAGCGCGACAACCTGCGCCTCGTCGGTGACGTCGGCCGGAACCACCAACACGGTTGCGCCCTGCTCCCGCAGCTCGCCGGCGGCCGCGTCGAGCTGCTGCTGCCGGCGCGAGGCAAGTATAAGCGTCGCGCCCTCCCTTGCGAACGCTCGCGCAATACCTCTGCCGATCCCGCTGCCGCCACCGGTGATGATCGCAACTTTGCCATCAAGCTGGCCCATTGCACTGCTCCTTCTAATGAACTGTTCCACTGGGCTAATTAAAATCGAACATCTCTAAGTCCAATCGAAAACAAATGACAACCTCGTTATCCGCGCCGGTCGTTCTATTCATCCGTTTGTTATATGCACGATCGATACTAAGACACGAGCAGCGCATACATCGCATCAAGCATCGTAGCCCGCGCTGCTCCCACCCCACTCTGCACCGCCAGGCTACCACAGCAGCGCCTCATACCATGTAGAACGATGCGATCGGTGCTGCTGCCGTCCCCGGCATCAGCTCGGCATCGCCGATCTCCTGCCGCGTTGCCGCCAATGTTTGAGCGACCGGCAGCTCTTCTCGGCCTCCGTGCTACAATATCTGCCGCTAGGTGGGCGCTGTGAGCCATCCCAGGCCCTCGAAGCAGATCTATATTGGTGTTTTGGTGGGGGTGCGGGGGCCGCAGGCCCCGAAAATCTTCTTTTCCGCCCACCTGTGGCGGCAAAGCCGCCACAGGTGGGCGGAAATAGGAGTTTTTTGGAGGGCAAAGCCCTCCAAACCTCCCAACCGCGTAACTCCTAAAAACACAAGTTGCATTGTAAACCATGAATCGTATCGACCGTTTATTTGCCATTCTGCTGCTGCTACAGCACAAGCGGCGGGTGCGCGCCGAGGATCTGGCGCGCGCCCATGAGGTCAGCGAGCGGACGATCTATCGGGATATGGTAGCGCTGCAGGAGAGCGGCGTCCCGATCATATCACTGCCAGGCGTCGGGTACGAGCTGGTCGAAGGGTACTACCTGCCGCCGCTGCTGTTTAGCCACAGCGAGGCCAGCGCGCTGTTCCTCAGCGCTCAGATGCTGATGGCTCATACGACGGGCCGGATCAGCGCAGACGCGGAGCGTGCGCTCGCGAAGATCGCCGTCGTTCTTCCAACGCATGTGCGCCAGGCGGCCGAGCGCCTGGCCGAGACGATCGAGTTCATTATGCCGCCGGTGCGCTTCGACGTCGACGACGCGCGGCTTACCACATTCCAACAGGCGATCCGCGAGCGCCACGTCGTAAGGCTGCTCTACCACAGCTATCATCGAGATCAGACGACCGAGCGCGATGTCGAGCCATACTATCTGACCTATGCGAATGGCTCCTGGTATATCAACGGCTACTGCCGATTGCGCTGTGATATGCGCGCCTTTCGGTTCGACCGGATCGAGCACCTGGAATTGCTGGCAGATACTTTCGAGCCGCACACACCCCAGATGACCGAGCAGCCAACGATCGACGCGCATGTACGCTTCGAGGCGAATGCCGTCCGCTGGGTGCGCGAGCGCCAGCACTATGCCTTCCAGGCAGAGGTGCCCACCTCTGATGGGCAAGCGATCATCATGTCATATCGCGTGCATCAGATTTCCGAACTGCTGGCCTGGCTGCTCAGCTGGGGAGCCGCCGCCCAGGCGCTCGACCCACCCGAGCTTCGCGACGCCGTTCGCGCCGAGGTGACAAAAGTTCTAAACTTCCTGACATAGGGGTGTCAGGAGCGTTCCTTATCATGGGGATCGGGTCATTTTATTAGGAGTTAGGCAGTTGGGAGGTTTGGAGGGCTTTGCCCTCCAAAGAACTCCTCTTCCGCCCACCCGTGGCGGCTTTGCCGCCACGGGTGGGCGGAAATGAAGGTTCTCGGGGGCCTGCGGCCCCCGCTCCCCTCTGGGTGACCCCCGCTTAAACGCCAACTGCGTAAGTCCTATTTATATCAAGGAGAACATAACCAATGAATCCCAACCCCACCTTGGAAGTCGTACTGTTCAAGCTCCAGCCGGGCGTTGAGGAGGCGGCCTTCTTGCAGATCAATCAGTCGATTCTGACGGACCTGCGCGCTATGAGCGGCTTTATACGCCGCGATCTGTTCAAAGATTCGCATGGCCAATGGATGGATATTGTCTACTGGAGCAGCCTGGCCGAGGCCCAGCGCGCCGCCGAAATATTTCCATCGCTGCCCTGCGCGCAGTCCCTGATGGAGATGCTCGATGGCACCAGCCTGACGATGCTTCACCTGGAGCAGGCCGGATCTTATGTGTAGCCACTTCAGGGGAGGAGGCACACATCCGAAGGACACCATGAGCCAGTCGGCAATCACGGTGATCGCAGCAGCATGCGGCGCAACGTTGCTGCACTGGCTGGATGGTTCTGATGAATGTTGTCGAGAAACGACATGCCAATGAGCAAACAGACTGCCGCAAGCGTGGCGCGCACCAACGACCGCCCAGCTCCCGAGCAATTCCTGGCAGCATTTCCCTCCCAAATACACGCGCTGGCAGATCAGCTGCGGGAGCTGATCAAACAGACAATCCCGAACACCAGCGAGGCGGTCTATTTGGGCTGGAAGCTGATCGGCTACCGCGAGCAGGATGGCCGGCGCGGGCGCTACTTCTGCTTCGTCGCTCCATACCCCGATCGCGTCGTGCTTGGCTTCGAGTATGGCGTGCTGATGGACAATCAGACTGGGCTGCTGGAGGGCGATGGTAAGCAAGTGCGTTATGTCACTCTACGCAGCCAGGATGACATTCGGCCGCCCGAGCTGAGCGCGCTGATCGCCGAGGCTGCGATGGTCGCGGCCACCCGCGCCCGCAGATGAGATCAGTTCGACGAGGAATCGCCATTACTGATCTCTGTACAAACAAATTAGGAGTTACAAGGTTGGGAGGTTTGGAGGGCAAAGCCCTCCAAAGAACCCCTTTCTTTTCTAGCTGTGGCGGCAAAGCCGCAACAGCTAGAAAAAGAAGGTTCTCGGGGGCCTGCGGCCCCATCTACCCTCTGGGTGACCCCCGCTAAAACGCCAGCTGCGTAAGTCCTACAATTAATACCTTCGTTGGCGAGGTGTGGAGGGGCCACAGGCCCCCACCCCAACCAACCCACTGTAAAGCGGATGTGCTGGCGTCACGCGCCGACCGCCTGCTCCTGCAGCACTGGCTCCTCTGGCCGCGCCGGAATAACACTAGCAGCGCGGCGCGCTTTGGCCTCAAGTTCAGCCAGCAGCGCGTCGGGCGTCACCGATACCGCTGCCGCCGCCTGCGCGAGCGACAGGCGGTTGGTCGGGTCGATCCCATAGCTGCGCAGGACACTGCTGGCACCAGGGATGCGCGCTATCACCGTGTCGACTGTCTGTTGTTCAACACTACCGTTGCGCATAGGGTCCTCCTGCTCTACAACATTGGAAAGCGCGAATAAACCATCCAGGGATATTATAACCCCATATTTGGATGATTTCAACAAAAAAGCGGCGGTAGTTTCTGTACAAAATGTACAAAATAGCGAGGGGTGATGCGTTGTTGAAGTCTACGACGAACATCTGCGAGGTGGGGATCTGCGGGGAGTGAACCGACGGCCCATAACCAACGACGAACGACCAGCGACCGAAGCACGGCGCTGGTCGTTCGTCATTCGTTGTTGGTTGGGCTACTCCATCCCCAGGTATGCTTTCTGAACCGTCTCGTTCTCGCTGAGGCCCTGGGCTGAATCGGCCAGCACGATCTGCCCCGTCTGCAGCACATAGCCGCGATGCGCGATCCCAAGCGCCATGAGCGCATTCTGCTCGACCAGCAGAATGGTAGTACCCTGGGCGTTGATATCCTTAATGATGCTGAAGATCTGCTCGACCAGCACGGGCGCCAGGCCCATCGACGGCTCGTCAAGCAGCAGCACCTTTGGGCGGCCCATCAGCGCGCGGCCGATCGCCAGCATCTGCTGCTCGCCGCCCGAGAGTGTGCCGCCTTTCTGCGAGGCGCGCTCGCGCAAGCGCGGGAACAGCCCAAACACCCGCTCCATATCCTGGTCGATACCGGCCGTGTCGATGCGCGAGAACGCGCCCATCTCCAGGTTCTCCCGAACGGTCAGGCGCGGGAAGATGTGCCGGCCCTCGGGCGACTGGAGCACGCCGCGCTCGACGACCTTGTGGGCCGGCAGCTCGTCGATCCGCTCGCCCGCCAGCCGGACCTCGCCCATGCGCGGCTTGACGAGGCCGGAGATCGTCCGCAGGGTGGTACTCTTGCCCGCGCCGTTCGAGCCGATCAGCGTGACGATCTCGCCTTTATCCACCTTCAGCGAGACACCCTTGAGGGCGTGGATGTTGCCGTAGTAGCTGTGGACGTCTTTCAGTTCGAGGAGTGGCTGTGATTGTGTCATAATCTTCAGCTCTAAGTTACACGACTTATACCATATCCCGCCTGTGGAGAGCGAAGCAGCGGTACTTTACCTTCTTTTGTTTTTCGACTTTTCGCTCTGCGAGCGAAAAATCGAAAAACTGGATGAAATGACAAGTGGCAGAGCGAACGCAGGCAGAATAGCGCTTGAACGCCCAACCATGTAACTCGTGTCAACACCAGTTACCAGTACTGGAGCCAACTGATAACGATAACTCGGTCTACGCGGTCGCCGGCCGCCTTCCGCCCTTGCCGTGTGCCGCCGCGCCCTTGCCCAGGTAGGCCTCGATCACCTGCGGGTCGCTCTGGACCTGCGCGGGCAGCCCTTCGCTGATCTTGGCGCCGTAGTCGAGTACGGTCACCTTCTCGGAGATGCCCATGACCACTTTCATATCGTGCTCGATCAGCAGCACCGTCAGGCCCTTCTCTTTGCGGCTCGGGCTCTCGTAGTCGGCGCGCAGGTGGCGGATCAGGCGGGTCAGGGCGTCGGTCTCGTTCGGGTTCATGCCGGCGGTCGGCTCGTCGAGCAGCAGTAGCTTCGGGTCGGTGCCCAACGCGCGAGCGACCTCGAGCCGCCGCTGATCGCCGTAGGGCAAATTCTTCGACATCTCGTCGGCGCGCTTGCGCCCCAGCCCCACGAAGTCGAGCAGCTCAAGCGCGCGCTTGCGCACGCGCTCCTCCTCCGCGCTGACCTTCTTCGTCTTGAATAGCGCGCCGAACACGCCCGCGCGCATGCGCGGGTGCTGGCCGACCAGCACATTCTCCAGCGCGGTCATGTTGGCGAACAGGCGGATGTTCTGGAACGTGCGCCCGATGCCCATGGCCGTGACCTGGTGCGGCTTAAGGCCATTGAGTACGACACCATCGAAGACCAGCTCGCCGCTGCTCGGCGTGTACAGGCCGGTGATCATGTTGAAGAACGTGGTCTTGCCGGCGCCGTTCGGGCCGATCAGGCCGCTGATCGCGCCGCGCTCGATCACGAAATCGACGTTGTTGACGGCCACGAGGCCGCCGAAGCGCTTGGTGATGCCTCTCGCCTCTAGCAGTGGCGCCATATGTTATGCCTTTCCGCCCTCCAAAGAACTGATCCGGCAACGAAACGTATTGCGTGTTGCGTGATGCGTATTACGTCATCGCGCCTCACACAGTACTCAATACGCACTACGCACTATTACTCCATACTCAGTTGGGCATCCTTCGCCTCAATATCAAAGAGATCGACGCTCTCCTGCGCCGCGACCTCCTCGGAGGCGTGCAACTCGGCCTTGCGGCGCGCGCTCGGCACCAGGCCCTCAGGCCGCACCGCCATCATCACTACCAGCACCAGGCCGAACAGCATCAGCCGGTAGTCCGATGCCTTGAAGTCGGCCAGCGCCTGGCTGTTCGAGTTCGACGCGATCTGCTTGAGCAGGTCGGTCAGCCGGTTGAGGAAGAAGATATCGGCCGAGACGATCATCAGACCGCCCAGGATCACGCCGGGGATGTTGCCCAGGCCGCCCAGGATGACCATACACAGGATCAGCACCGACTTGTCGAACTGGAAGCTGGAGGGTGTAATCGAGCCCAGGTAGGCGCCGTAGAACGCTCCGCCGAAGCCCGAGAAGGTCGCGCCCATCGCGAATGCCAGCAGCTTGGTGCGCACCAGGTCGATCCCCATCGAGGAGGCCGCCAGCTCGTCCTCGCGCATGGCCATCCAGGCGCGGCCGAGCCGCGAGCGGCGCAGCCGATCGATGAAGAAGATCGAGAAGCCCGCAATCAGGAGCACCAGATAGTACCAGGGTGTGCGCACGGTCGGCAGGAAGTGGCCAACTGGCGCGACGCCCGGCAGCGACAGGAAGCCGGCGCCCGGGATCTCGGTTCCGTAGAAGAAGGCGTAGAGGATGAACAGCCCGAGCAGCGCGCCCACCACGATCGTCAGTGTGGTCGGCCGCCCTTGCGCACGCGCGTCCTCGATGATACGGCGGATGAGGTAGTACAGACCGAAGGCAACCAGCGCGAAGAGCAGCAACTGTAGGAACATTGCCAGTGACCCGTCGAGCCGCGCGACGATCGGCAGGACCGGCGGCGAGATCGCGCTGATGCCGGGATCTCCGCCGGTCAGGTTCAGCGGCCCGCCATCGGCGGTCTTAATCCAATCGACCTCGTCGAGGTTGGTGAGCACGATCGGCACGATCTCGCCGAAGCCGAGCGTGACGATCGCCAGGTAGTCGCCCTTCAGCCGGAGGGTGGGCACGCCGTACAGGACGCCAAAAAACGCGGCCACCACCGCCGCCCCCGGGATCATGAGCCAGAACGAGAAATGCAGCTGGACGACGTCGGGCGCCCCCTCTACGTGGAACCGGCTCACCAAGCCCAGCCACTGCAGCGGCTGCCACGCATCATGCCACGGAGGAGTGATCTGGCCCGAGGCGAGCATGCCGTACGCGTACACGCCGATGGCGAAGAATGCGGCATAGCCCAGGTCGAGCAGGCCGGCGAAGCCCACGACGATGTTCAGGCCGAGGGCGAGGATCGCGAACGCGCACGCGTTGGCAGCCGCGTCGACATCGCCGCTGTTTTGCACGACGATGGGAAAGAGCGCGGCCGCCGCCGCAAGGATGGCGAGTCCGATGCGCTTCCGCGCCCCCTCGGGGATCCGTCGCACGGGCGCCCAGACGAGGTCGAAGATGCTCCGGCGGACCGGCGGTCCGACCTCGGCGGGGGCCGTCGAAGATGACGTGCTGTCAGCCATGCGGGACGGTCACGACTTCTGGGGATTGGAGAGCCCGAACAGCCCCGTGGGGCGGAAGACGA
>DATFXE010000210.1:0-4231 GCA_035258585.1 Roseiflexaceae bacterium
CTCTGGCAGGAGGGCCACACTGTCCACGCCACCGAAGCCGACGCCGAGGATGAGACCCTGATGATCCTGCACGATGTTTACGCCGACTTCGTCGAGAAGGAGATGGCGCTGCCAGTGATCAAAGGGCTCAAGAGCGAGAAAGAGAAATTCCATGGCGCGCTGCGCTCCTACTCGATCGAGGCGATGATGCAGGATGGCCGGGCGCTCCAGGCCGCCACATCACACAACCTCGGCCAGAACTTCGCCAAGGCATTTGATATCACCTTCACCGATCAGAACAACACCATTCAGACAGCCTGGACCACCAGCTGGGGCATCAGCACGCGCCTGATCGGCGCGCTGATCATGACACATTCCGACGATGAGGGCCTGGTGCTGCCGCCGCGCCTGGCGCCGACGCAGGTGGTGGTCGTACCGATCTACAAGAACGACGCCGAGCGCAGCGCCGTGATGGAAGCCGTCGACCGGATCATTGGCGAGTGGAAAGGCCGGCTGCGCTTCAAGGTGGACGACCGCGACCAACTGACGCCTGGCTTCAAGTACAATGAGTGGGAGCTGAAGGGTGTGCCCCTGCGCGTCGAGGTTGGTCCGAAGGATGTCGAGAAGGGCAGCGTGGCGGTGGCGCGGCGCGATGTGCCCGGCAAAGCGGGCAAGGCGTTCGTGCCGCAGGCCGGCCTGACGGAGCACCTGGAGCGGCTGCTGGCCGAGATCCAGCAGGCGCTGTTCGACCGCGCGCTGCGCTTCCGCGACGAGCGCACCGCCGATGTCGCCAGCTACGACGAGCTGAAGCAGCAGATCGAGCGCGGCTTCGCGCGGGCCTACTGGGCCGGCAGCACCGAGGAAGAGCAGCGCATTCAGGACGAGATCAGGGCCACGATTCGCTGTATCCCGCTCGATCAGCCTGGCACAGTCGGGAAGTGCGTTCTGACCGGCAAAGAGACGACCCAGCAGGTGATCTTCGCGCGTGCATACTAGGCGCTTCGCGTCAGTTTTGGAGGATGGGAGCTCGGCGATCGGGCAATTGTGGCTTCGTTGTCATGCTACTATCATTGACAGATGCTAGGCGATCGACATAGACTTATGTTTATTTGACAGCTGTAACATGCGCATCCGAGGTGCTCCATGCTTTATCGAACCCAACGCGCCTGCGGTTTAGCGATAGCGGCCGCCCTGCTGGCGGCCTGCGCAGGCGTTCCCACCAGTCTCGCGCCGACGACGATTCCCACAGCGCTGCCTACCGCCGCGCCCGCTACTGCCCCGGTGGCCACTCGGGCGCCCGCGCCAACCAGTGCGCCGGCCACCGCGGTCCCGGCCACAGAGCCGCCGATCGCCGCGGCTACCGAGACGCCCGCGCCAACTGCGGTCGCTCAGCCGGAAGCGACTATGCAGCCGCTTGCGACGGCCGCGGGCCAGGTGGTGCTTCAGCTCGGCGCCGGCGCCGGGCCGGATCAGATCGGCATCAACGTTGATGGGGCCAACGTCGTCGGGCCGCGCTCATTCCGGATCGGCGCAGACGGCTCGATCCGCCTGCTCGACAACGTCAACAAGCGTGTGCTGTTCTTCGACCCGAGCGGTAAAGTCACCCGGACGTTGCGGCTCGACGACGCTCAGGAGCCGATCGACTTCATCGTCAACAACGCCGGCGAAGTGTTCGTCTATGGTGGGGATGGCGGGCCGAACTTCCAGGTGCTGCGCTACGGGCCGGATGGAGCGGTCACGGCGCGGCTGCCGGTTAGCCCAGGCATCAGCGCCGACGGGATCATGTTGACCGCCGCGCAGGACTTGATGCTGGTCCAGGGTAATCAGACCTACTGGACGCTGCTGCACCAGGGGGTGACGGTCGACCCGAAGATCCAGCCGCTGACGCTCCAGGAAGGCGCCGTGACCCCGCGCAGCCCGACCATCTTCCGCACTATTCCGGGTCAGAACGGCACACTCGACCTGCGCGTGATCGGCCTCAACGGCGGCGTCAGCGGCGAGAATGTGATGGAGGTCGGCAGTGTGACGACTAGCCTGCCGGCCGATGCGCGCTTCTTCAATGTGGATCGCGCGATGAGTTTGTACTTCACACGCCCGAGCGCGGAGGGGAACGCGGTAGATGTCTGGCGCGTCTTACCGGATGGTTCGATCGCCGGCGGCGCGCACATTGAAACTGGCGCCTGCGGCACATCATGGCGCAATTTCTACGTCGATCAAGCTGGTGCGGCCTGGACAATGTGCGTCAATGGCCAGGGCGCTACTGTCACGCACTTCACCCTGCAAGATCAAAATGGCCAGCCGCTGCCTGAAGCCGCCAAGGAGGCGGCCGATGTCGCCTGGAAGCCAGGAGCGCAGCTCACCGCCGCCTGATAGGCGGATCCAGCGCCGTGTGCGCTGATGAGCAATCGACGGCCCGGGCGAGTTCGCTCGCTCGGGCCGTCGTGTGAGAAAAGGAAGCTGCTCGTGCTCGCTCGATTGATGAGTCTCTTCGCGCTTGCGTTCACACTGGCAGCCTGCGCCGATTCGCGCGCGTCGAGCGCGACGGCGCTGCCCACGCGATCGCCTCAGCCGGTCGCACAGTCGACCGCCCAACCGGTTGCGCCGGCGCTCAGCTCACGCCCTGGCGGGGCGCCGGAGCAGCCGCCGACGGCTGTGCCTGCGGCAATTCCAACCATGCCGCTGAAGCCCACTTCCAAGCCTCCCACGTCAGCCCCAATAGCGGCCGCTACGGCCACACCTGCGCGCGTCGCGACACCGGCGCCAAAGAAGGCACGGCACGTCTTTCCGGTGCAGAGCGATGGCAAGATCAGCTACGGCCGATTCCACCACGACTACCCCGCCGCCGACATCTTCTGCCCGATCGGCAGCGTGTTCGTGGCAGTCACCGACGGCGTAGTCGATTTCGTGAGCCACGAGGATGTGTGGGATCCCAAAGTGGACGACGGCGCTACACGCGGTGGCCTGGCCGTCGCGATCGTGGGCGACGACGGCGTGCGCTACTACGGCTCGCATCTGTCGCAGGTGGCCGATGGCATTGTGCCAGGGGCGCGCGTGGTGGCTGGCCAGCAGCTGGGTCTCACAGGAAAGAGCGGCGACGCGCGCTTCACAGACTCGCATCTACACTTCGGTATCTCCCACCCTACCGCACCGGAGGATTGGGAGGTTCGGCGCGGCGAGATCGCGCCATACGACTACTTACAAGCCTGGCAGCGTGGGGAAGACGTCACACCTGACCTGAGTCAGCAGTAGACAGTCAGCAGTTAGCAGTTGCCCTGCTGCCTACTGCCGACTGTCTACTTGCGTTCGCGACTTGAGCCGTTGCACCATCTCAGTATCAAGCCGCTTCACGGCGGCGACCAGCAATTTCGCGGCGTTGTCGAAATCACCCCGATGCATCCATCGGACAACTCCTCTCATTGGATATTTATTAGCAGCAGCGAAACCCTTATCATAAAGCACGAGTCGATCCAGCGATCAGTAAGACAAGGTTTCGCCTGGCAGCGATCAGCTTTACAGTTGGGGAGGTGCGGAGCTTTCAAGTGTAGGGTTTTTCCTATGCCGCTTTCTGAAGCGGTCGATACGCAGGTGGTCGTTCGACATGAGTGTCAAGACTTTTCGGCCAGGCTTCGGGGATCAACTGTCCTTGCGGCAGCGCTTGCTGGTTTACCAGCGCGGCCACGATCAGCAGCCGTCCACGGCGAAAACAGCTCAACGCCCGTGGTGCGCGACCACCCCTGGCCGAGCGGCGGGCGATGTGCATCTCTGGCAGTTCCTCCAGCGCCGCGAGCGGCAGCCTCACCTCGGCCTGGCAACCCACGCTGACCACCCACAACCTCGCCAGCGCCATCGCCAGCCAAAGCCGTTCGGCCCGCCTGGGGTCTTTCATCTTGGTCTGCTCCCAGTGCCAGCCGCCGCGTTTGGCGTCTTTGAAGCCGCATTCGATCCAGGCTCTCAGCCCATACCAGGCCACATCGGCGAGGTGCGGCGGCAGATCGGTCACAATCAGCCAGGCATCGCGATAGGGCGCATCCCAGCGCGCCAGCAAGGTGCAGTCGAGTTGCCGCTCCTTGGTTGCAAAACAGGTAACCTGGCCGGCCCAGCACTGCCCGATCCGCTGCACGACTTGGCTGAGCGGCCGGAAGGTCGCGGCACCCGAGGGACGATAGCGGCCCTGCCGATTGATGCGCAGGTAGGGATGCCAGCCCAAGTGCATAATGGTCTGAAACAGCCATTTGGCATACAGCCCGCGGTC
>DATFXE010000211.1:0-4845 GCA_035258585.1 Roseiflexaceae bacterium
TCGCCCGCGCCGCGTAGGACACCGCCGCCGATGAACAGCGCCACAAGCACCACCACCGTGCCCATCGTCACTTGCAGATACTGCACGCCGATCGCTGCGACCTGCGGCTCCAAGCCAAACATGCCGATGATTGGCCCCGACAGCAGGTAGCCGCCGAAGGACAACGGGATCGAGAACAGCACGCTCCAAAGCAGCGACTGGCGACCCAGGCGGCCAGCGCGAGCTGTGTCGCCAGCGCCGACGGCCTGCGCCACCAGCACCGCGCTGCCGATGGCTAGCGCCGAGAGCGCCGAGATCAGAAAGAACATGACCTGTAAAGCACTGCCCACGCCAGCGATCGCCACAGCGCCCAGGCCAGCGACCAGCACCGTGTCGATAATACCAAGCAGCGTCTCCAGAAAATTCTCGCCGATGACCGGCCCGGCCAGGCCCAACACACGCTTGCGCAGCTCGCGCCCGTCAATCGATGGCATCGACCGGGCTCGCATCTCCCGCTCATCAGTTGCTAGTTCGGACCTTCGCTCGTCAATCGTTGTCATCATTTCCACGGTTGCTCACTCTTTCTACTCTTATTCATCCGATTAGCTCGTACCTTCAGCGTCGCGTCCCAAACAAACGTTCTATCCGAGTATACTGCATTTACTTCAAAAAATCAAGTATGTATTTCTACATCTATAGTATGATATTTCCATCTTGCATTTCTTACCACTATATTATATACTTTGAAATATGAAAAACCGAAGCTACAATCAGTACTGTGGGCTGGCCTACGCCCTGGATGTCGTGGGAGAACGCTGGACGCTGCTGATCGTGCGTGAATTGATAGCTGGCCCGCGCCGATTTACGGATCTCTTGGAGGGCCTGCCCGGCATCAGCACCAATCTGCTCTCCGAACGGCTCAAGGAGCTAGATCAGCAAGGTATACTACGTCGCCGGGTTCTCCCGCCGCCCGCGGCCTCAAGCGTGTACGAGCTAACCCCACTCGGGCAGGCTCTGGAGAAAACGCTGCTTGAACTTGGCAAATGGGGCAGCCAATTTGTGCCAACATCATCGGAAGGCGCTAGCGTGTTGCATGCGAATTCCTACGCGCTGACCCTCAAAACCTTTTTTCGCCCCGAGCTGGCGCGCGGCTTGACCGAAACCTATGCGCTGCATATCGACAATGAGCTGCTGCAGGTGCAGATAAAAGACGGCGCGATTCACGTTCAGCAGGGCGAAGCGCTCAAAGCTGACGTGGTGTTCCATACCGATATGCCCACATATCTGGGGTTACTCTCTGGCGAGATACAACCGGAACAGGCAATGCAGCGCGGCCTGATTCGAATCGATGGTGACCCTGGCGCGTTACGTCGCTTCCTGAACGTCTGCGGATTGCCGAGCCCAGTTGAAAAAGGCACCCTTGCTGTGTGAACCGCAAGCGGACCAAGCCCACCTTGCTATCTGGCTACTGTTGGCCTTCTGCCCATGCCACAGCCCGCCCCGACTGACCGTGCGGGCCGGATTGCTGTTCCTGTCCGGCACCTGGCGCTTCCGCACCCGACAGCCCACTCTCATAGTCTGCTGGTCTTAATCTGGTCCTGCCATTGTGCCGCGGAATGCACCACGCGGCAGAATTGCGCGCTCTGCTATGCCGACCTGCAAGGCTTGTCGCTGCGGGTGGCCAACGCCGGCGGGATGCCGCCGCTGGTCTGCCGGGTGGCTGGCGAGACCGCCTGGCTGGAAGTCGGCGGGCTGCCGCTTGGCATCGGGCTGGGCGCCACCGCTGGCTACGGCGAGGCCGAACTGGTCTTGCAGCCAGGTGAGGTGGTGGTGTTTGTCAGTAATGGTGTGGTGGAGGCCCACGACGGTCGTGGCGGGCTGCTGGGATTCGAGCGATTGCGCCAGATCGTCGCCACGGGGCCACTGAGCGACGCAGCGGCAATGATAGCGCACATTGGCGCGCAGGTCGGGGGGTTGCAGGGAATGCCCCACAGCACGACGATCGTCAGATCGTGGTGCTCCGGCTGCCCACTGCCGCGCTGCTAGATGCGGTCACCTAACGAAGCTGCATGGATCTCGAAATGCCTACTTCCCATTCGATGTTGGGAGTACGCCGCGGTAGCATGGTCTCCTGGAGCGCGTGAATCAGCACCACTTGTGGCACTCAAGCGGTCGTTGCGTCGCCGGGTGCTCTTATGCTCCGACCTGGCGCTCGCGGCGCGCCGCTCCGAGTGGGATGAGATCGTGGAGCAGTCCGGGCGTGAGACGTTCATCCAACATACCCCCATCCGATTCGGGTGGCTCATACCAGCGCGCCCACCAACGCGCATCGCGCCAGAATACATACACCGGTTGCTCGGCGCCTGGGTGCCAATACCAGCCGCTGAGATCGGCATACTGGTTGGTCATCATGGCTCGCCCCTGCTTTCGGCGTTTGTCCGTCTCTGTCGTCTAGTCTCACCGGAAAAGAATGAGGAAGATATGTAAGTATCGCCCCTACAATTGTATTATACGCCGGGGGTCAATAGGCGTTGCTGTTCAGGTTCCGGCAATCCTCTCAGTCAGAGGACTTACGCGGTGACCCAAAGTTGGTCGTTCGCAGCGGTACTTTTTCTTCCTTTTGTTTTTGTTTTTTTCGCTCTGCGAGCGAAAAAAACAAAAACAGATAAAATGATAAGTACCACGCTGCCGCAGGCTAAAGGGCGCTAGGGACTGAACTGCTATACGTTCGGCTGGTAGGGCAGGATCACGCGGAACGTGCTGCCCTGGCCCACGCTGCTCTCGACCTCGATCCGCCCGCCGTGCTGGGTGACGATGTGCGCGCTGATCGAGAGCCCCAGCCCCGTGCCGCTTGGCTTGCTGGTGAAGAATGGCTCGAACAGTCGGGCGCGGATGTCCTCTGGGATGCCGATCCCGGTATCTTGCACCTCAACCACCGCGAAAGTTGGCCCGGCGATGGTGCGGACTGTGAGCGTGCCGCCCGTTGGCATCGCCTCGATCGCGTTCAAGATCAGGTTCAGGAACACCTGGCGCAGCTGGTCGGCCGTGCAGACCACCAGTGGCAGCGCCGCGTCGGGTGTAAAGATGACATCGATGGCGACATGGCGGGTGTTGAGCCCAGCCAGGGCCAGCGTGCCCGCCACGAGCTCGTTGAGATCGGCGGGCGCGAGCTCGCCGCGGCTGGGCCGATAGAAATCGCGCATTCGTTCGATGATGCCTGCGATCCGCGCCAGCTGCTCACGGGCGATTCCGAGGTATTGTGAGTCGCGCAGATCGCCGGGCAAATCCTCTTCCAGCAAGTAGAGCGAATTGCGGGCAGCGTAGAGCGGGTTATTGATTTCGTGGGCGATGGCGGCTGCGAGTTGCCCCACGGCGGCCAGGCGGGCCGCCTGAAGCATGGCCGCCTCGGCCTCGGTCATGCGCGCGGCCATGCTGCGCTGCTGCTCCTCCAGATGCGCCAGCTGGCGGGAAAGCGTCGCGGCTTGGCGCAGGCTGCGCTCCTCCACAATCGCCGCGGCGGTCAGATTAGCCAGTCCTTCCAGCGTGGCGCGCGCCTCAGTGGCGAAGGCGCCCGCACCCTCGATGCGCAGCAGGAACAGCACGCCGATCGCTTGATCGTGGGCCAGCAGCGGGAGTATCACCATGCCGCTGGGCGGATCCTGGAGCTGCAGTGCGCCCAGGAGCTGCTGCGGCTCGTCGTCGCTCACCGCGCGCGCCAGCGCGATCCATTCCTCGGCCGATTGGATCAGCTGTGCCTGCCGCTCACGGAAGGCCTGGCCGATGACTCCCAGATCGACTGGCCGGCTGAAATCGGGCAACGGGCTGAAGCCGGCGCTGGCGCGCAACGCCAGGCGCTGAGTTGCCGCATCAAACAGGTAGATCGCGCCGCGTTGCGCGCCCGGGACCAGCGCCAGGGCGTGATTGAGCACGCGTTGCAGCACGATATCGAGGCCACGCGCGCCGAGCAGCTCCTGGCTGAACTGGAGCAGCGCGTTGAGATGGGCGGTGCGTCGCTGCACCTGCCGCTCGAGTTCCGCGGCCGCCTGCTTGCGCTCGGTGATGTCGCGGATGACACTGGTGACGAGCAGACTCTGCTCGGTCTGGAGCGGGCTGAGGCTGATCTCGACCGGAAACTCGCTGCCATCGCGGCGCCTGGCGACCAGGTCCATGCCAATACCCATGGGGCGAATTCGGGGCTGCTGGACATAGGTGGTGCGGTGCTGGGTATGGCGGGCGCGCAGGCGTTCGGGGAGCAAGATTTCGAGCGGCTGGCCGAGCAGCTCGGCGCGCTGATAGCCAAACAAGCGCTCGGCTTGGCCGTTGGCCATGACGATGCGGCCAGACTGATCGACGATCACGATCGCGTCGGGAGCAGCTTCGAAGAGCGCCTGGAACATCGTATCAGCCGGCGCGGGCGATGGTGACACCATCGGCGGTAGATCGTGGGCTAAGGAGCGGTGTGCCGCAGCCGGGCGCCGGTCATCGCTCATCGAATCGCTCCTTCTTGCGCAAGCCTACTGGTGAAATGCGAACGGTCTGCTGCAGCTCCAAAGTGCGCGCATCGTACCACATTTTGTCTCGTAATCGGGCCAGCCGCGTACCCGAGCGCCGCGACCAGAAAGAGCACCAGCAGCGGGTTAGCCACCACTATCTGCTCCACCTCGCGCCTCCTGCCTCCTCCCTCCTTCCCGCCCAAGCGGCTTGCCGAGCGGTTTTCTGCAACTCGAGCCGATTTGTTCCTGCGCTATCCCTCAACTATCAGCGCCGTCACCATCCCGAACATGCCCTGCTCGCCCTCGGCGTGCGAGAGAATGTGGCAGTGGAACGCCCACGCGCCTGCCTCGCTGCACTCCACAATCACATCGT
>DATFXE010000212.1:0-4492 GCA_035258585.1 Roseiflexaceae bacterium
GCTGCTGCCAGAGCGACCAGGGCGTCTCGTGGACTGGTTTGCCGCCCGCGAAGCCGCCGGCGACGTTCACCAGAATATCCAGGCCACCGTGCTGCTCGGCGACGCCGGCATACTCACGCATCACCGCCTGCTCGTCGGTAAGGTCGAGCAGGATAGCGCTGAGGCGCGCGTCAGGCGCGATTCCGGCGTGCTCGCGCAGCTTGGCCAGGTCGCCTTCGCGACGCGATGTCACGACGACTGTGGCCCCGGCGCCGAGCAGGGCAGCAACGACCGCAGCGGTCAGTGCGGCCGTAGCTCCGGTGACGATCGCTACTTTGCCGTCGAGTGCGCCCATCCCACTACTCCTTCAGTCGGCAATCGCCAGTAAGCAGTCATCACCTAGCGTACTGCTTGCTGCTGACTGCCGACTGCTGCCTAGGCCATCGGCACCTGTGGCACGATCATCCCCTCGATCCGCTGGAAGATCTCCTGGATGGAGTGGCCGGTGATCGTCAGGCCATGGTTCTTCAGGCCGATCACGGCGCGCGCCGGGTCGGGCGCCTGGCGCACCAGCTCGGCCACTTCGGTCGCCAGTTCATAGGTTCCGCACGGGTAGTTGACCTCGGTCGAAGCGATCGGGTCGCGCCACCAGGCGTGGATATGCACGATCGCGCCGACCTTGGGATGTTCGCGGTAGATCAAGCAGTGCTCGATCGCGTCGACCGAGACGCGGCGCGGCTCAACGCCCGGCGGGACGCTCAAGCGCATCAGCAGCCGCTCGGGCTCATAGCCGGTCACCAGCAGGATGTCGCGGCCGATCGTGTGCAGCTGGCTCTTGTCGACGCCCGAGGCCGACATCCAGAATGTGCTCGGGTCGTGCAGCGCGCGGGCGCTCAGGTTGCCGTAGCTCAGCCCGCCAATGCCGTAGAGCCGCTTGACATGCCTGAGATCGCGCTCGGACAGCAGATCGTTGATCGGGAAGGCGGCCGGCAAGAGCCCCATCATATCGAGCTGCTGGCCGGCCCAGCTGATCTGGCGGGTCGGCTCGTCGCCCTGCCAGAGCGTGTCGGGCAGGTCGGGAATGAACTCGTTGTTGATCACCAGGTGGCTGCACGCCAGCGGCTGGATGCGGGCGAAGATTCGCTCGAAGAAATCCCGCTCGTCGCTGGTGTGCCGCACGACATAGTGGCCCTGCTCGATCGTAATGAAGTGACTCTCGAGCACGCCATTCACGTGAGTGTTGTAGATCACCATGTTCGAGAGCGAGCGCACCAGGATCGGGTAAGCCGCCTTCATGATCTCGCGCTCGTCGTCGGCGCCTTCCACGATTGTGGCGACGAAAGTACCCTGACCGCGACGATGCACCGGGCGCGGCCGATCGACGTCGCACAGATTGAGCACCAGCCGAACGGGCGGCTGCGCCTCGGCGGCCGTTCGATCGGCCGGCGCGTCGCCGTCGAGCGCGCTGTTGGCGGATCGATGCACATGGCCCAGGCGCGCAAGAGTCTCTTGCAGCCGCGTGGCATACCAGGCCACGAACGCGTTGCTGGAGTCACCGGCGGTGGTGAAGCTCAGCTGTTCGCTGGAACCGATCGCGGGTTCCAGCAGCGGAGTCCAGGTTTCTTGATGCATGGCACTTCCTCGATCGTGCGTGTTCGTTTACATTGATAGACCGGAGCAGCCAAAGAGGCTCTCTACCGCATGGGGCGGCAACAGCATAGCGGGAAGCCGGCCTTCTGTCAAGTTTGCTTACTGATATGTGCATTGATTTGGCATATTTGGTGCGGTGCGGGGGCGGCCGCGTGCCCACACCCAGAGGGTACCCGGCGTCGCCCCCGCACCCCACCTCTGGGGAGGTCTGGAGGGGCCCGACTACCCTCTGGGCGAACAAAAGCAGATAAAGTACCGCTGCGAATGACCATATCTAGGTCACCGCGTAAGTCCTGTTACTTATTGCTTGAGAATGTTATGGAGTATGGGCTTCAATTCAAACTCAGTGTCGCGCCGCAACGTTGCGGCGCGACACTGAGTTAAGAGTATCTGAGGCGGACAGGCTCGCCATGACTATGCAGCAGCTACTGTGGGAAGACCACCTTCACAGTATATTGATTGGCGGGGTTGGTTGTACCTTTAGTGGTGATGCGCAGCGTCTGCTTCCCGGCCGTCACAGCGCATGAGACGATGATCGGCTTGCTTGTGCCGGTTCGGCCACTCTGTGGCGGCGCGTTGTAGCAGCCGCTGATCAGCGTTCGACCATCGGGCGCATAAAGATAGAGCGACGCTTCGGGATACAGCGATTGCGCGAGGTTGAGTGTGATCTGGACCTGGCCGGGCTGCGCGGCCTGGAAGTAATAGAGATCCTCTTTGTCGTCGGCACACATGCGCGCCGTATAGACTTCTCCCGATACCAGCGGCCCGAATGCGGTGGAGAGCCGGTCGTTCGGCTCGTACTGGTCGCACAACTCCGGCCCAGGAGCGCCACCCTCTTGCTTGATTGTGGTTGGTAAGAACAGGCGGAACACATTCGGCGCGTCGGCGACAAACTTAGCGATCAAGATATCGTCGATATATGGGCCGGCGGCGGTGCCACTGGCGTCGCTTTTGAATTGCCAGCCGACCCAGACTGCGTTGTGGCCGGCGTAACTGGACAGATCGAAGAACGTGTCGGTCCAATCCACGGTACCGTCTACGAAGTCGCCGTAAAAATCGAGACCGTTCAGCGACGCGCCGTAAAAGAGCGTGTCATTTGCTTTGATATCGCGCCAAAGATAGAATGCCATGGCGGCGTCTTGAGCATCGCTAAGATCGAATGGCCCATAGATCATCCAAGTATTCAGGTTGTTGAAATAATTCTCGTCGTCGGGCGAGGGTGCTTTGCCGTCAAAACCGCCTCCGGCCGGCCATGCCGACCATGAGCCGGTATACGAGCGGTAGGAGACATCATTCCACACACGATCTTTTCCATCATCACTGAGATCATAAATCTTCCAAGGATCTGTCGGGTAGGGCCAGGGATCCAGCTCGAAGCCATCATAGAAGATCGGCACAGTCGTCAGCTGAGGCTTGGGCGTGCTCAGCCCCCTGAGGCCAATGCGCTGCCTGATTGGATTTATAGCAGTGAGTCGCGGATCTTCGGACAGGCTGTGCGCTACAAGTTTGGGCTGATCCGATTGCTGAGTGGCGCCAATCTGATGGATGCGCCCCCCCGCAGCCGATCGGATGGCGGCTGGCGCGAGCTCATGTGCCGTCGTAGCTGAGCCGGCCAGGGCCGCGCACGGGGCTGCCA
This sequence comes from Roseiflexaceae bacterium, assembly GCA_035258585.1. Lineage (GTDB taxonomy): Bacteria > Chloroflexota > Chloroflexia > Chloroflexales > Roseiflexaceae > DATFXE01. The sequence continues at coordinate 3,266 of DATFXE010000212.1, forward strand.
GAAGAAGAAAGAGAAGCGTGAGCAATGGTCGTTTGCGGGCCAGCGCGAAAGACCTGCTTCTCCGATAGTTCGCACCCATCTCGCATCTCCTTCGGTATGCGTGTGACGATAAAGTGAGCAGCGCACGCCTGGCGCCGCCCGGAGATTGCTAGTTGACCGCCGCTCCCGATCCGCCTGCGTTATGGTTGTGGCGGCGGCGCGGGCTTGCGGGTCGGCTTCGGATTCGAATCGCGGCGCTTTTCAGTTGGCGTTGGCGGCTCTGCCGTCGGCGGCGGGGGCGGAGGCGTTGGCGGCTCTGCCGTCGGCGGAGGCGGTGGTGGCTCGGTCGGTTGCGCCGTCGGCTGAGCGGCGGGTTTTGGCGCCGGCTTAGGTTTCGCGGTTGGCTTGATGGTTGGTTTGGCGGTTGGCTTGGGCGTCGCCGTCGGCAACTCAGTTGGAGTAGGCGACGCGGTTGGCGTGGCCGTGAACGTTGGCGTTGCCGTTGGTGTTTCCGTCGGCGTTGGCGTTCGCGTGGGCGTACTCGTCGCGGTCGGCGAAGGTGTCGCCGTCCGTGTGTTCGTCGGCGACGCGCTCGCGGTCGCCGCGACCAGCGGCGGCACGATCGCCGGTTCGGCGTTGCGACGCGACCATGCCCACGCGCCGCCCGCGCCGCCGCCCATCAGCAGCACCACGCCGGCGACGACTGCCCAGCGCTGCCAGGCCGACCTTGAGGTGGGCGTCTGGGTACTTCCTTCAGTGCTCGTGATCGCCGCGGTGGTGGCTGCGCGGGCTTGTGGCTCGCTCGCAGTCGTTTGGTTGAGCGGCGTTCGGCAGAATGGGCAGATTTGCCACTCGGGACGAACAACCTGGTTGCACTGCGGGCAGTGGGGTTCCGTAGCCACTGGCACGCCGGCCGGGCGCGTGATCTGGGCGCTGGCGTCGCCCAGCTTGCCCGTGCCTGGCGCCGCTTTCAGCGTCTGCTCGGGGGTGGGCTGCGTGCCGCTTGGGGCGATCGGCGGGCCATGTTGTGTGGTACGCGCCAGGGCAGCCTGGGCCGCCTTCAGCAGGATCGTGGCATCCTCAAAGTTTGGGTCGAGCGCGACCAACCGGCTGAGGCGCTCGCTTGCCTCTTCATAGCGCCCCTGCTCAAATGCCTCCACGCCGGCCTGGTACAGGCTGGTGACCTGGCTCGACGGGCGCGGCCGCCCCAGGTGCTGCGCCACCTGCTCCAGATCCGCCGCCATCTCC
>DATFXE010000213.1:0-8292 GCA_035258585.1 Roseiflexaceae bacterium
CGCTTGTCCTGAATGACGAACGCCGACAAGCCCGCTTCACCAGATATGGTGAAGTGGGCTTTTTTGATGCGCTGGAATTCTCAGCTGGCTAAAGGAGCATGACCCAATGACACAGACACTCGCGGAGCAGATTCTCTCGCACGCCGCTGGGCGGCCGGTTCAGGCTGGAGAAAATGTGGTGGTCGACGTCGACCTGGCCATGATGCACGACAGCATCTCGCCGAGCATCATCAAGATCCTGCATGGCGAGCTGGGCGCCGAGCGGGTCTGGGATCCGGAGCGGATCGCGGTGGTGGTGGATCATGTGGCACCAGCGGCGACGATCCAGAATGCTGAGCACCAGGCGAATCTGCGCCGGTGGGTGCGGGATCAGGGCATCACGCATCTCTACGATGTCGGGCGCGGTATCTCGCACCCGGTGCTGGTCGAGGAGGGCATGGCCCGGCCAGGCATGCTGATCATCGGCAGCGACTCGCACTCAACCGGCTATGGCTGCGTAGGCGCGTTCGGCACTGGCATGGGCTCGACCGATATGGCGCTGGCGCTGGCCACCGGCCAGACATGGCTGCGCGTGCCCGAGACGCTGCGGGTTCTGGCGCACGGCCGTTTCCGCCCAGGCGTCGGCGCGAAAGACCTTGGCCTGAGCGCGGCGCGGCGGATCACCGCCGACGGCGCGACCTACCAGTCGGTCGAGTGGCACGGCGTCGATTTCTTGCCCGTCAGCGACCGCATGACGCTGGCCACGCTCTCGATCGAGGTCGGCGGCAAGGCTGGCATCGTGGCGCCTACGTTTGAGGCAGGAGACTTGGGACTTGAGGCTAGCAGTATCTTCCAAGCCTCCTGCTTCAAGCCCCTAGCCTCAGTTCCAGAGTGGCTAGGGGTCGAGGAAGGCGCGCGCTACAGCCGCACCGTCGAGATCGACCTGGATACGCTCGACCCACAGATCAGCGTGCCGCACTACGTCGACAACGTGGTCGATCTGCGCGACCTCGATCGGACCGCTGTGGACGTCGTCTATATCGGCACCTGCACCAATGGGCATTACAACGACATGGCCGCCGCCGCGCGGATCCTGAAGGGCCGGCATGTGGCGAGTGGTGTGCGACTGCTGGTAGTGCCGGCATCCAGCGAGGCGCTGCGCCAGGCCAGCGCAGATGGTACGTTGGAGACACTGCTGGCGGCTGGCGCGGCGATCGGCACGCCGGGCTGCGGTGCGTGCATCGGCCGGCATATGGGCGTGCTGGCGCCCGGCGAGGTATGTTTGTTCACCGGCAACCGCAACTTCCGCGGGCGTATGGGTTCGCCGCAGGCCAGCATCTACCTGGCTTCGCCCGAGGTGGCCGCCGCGACCGCGCTGACGGGATATATCACCCACCCTGCCGAGGTGATGGCTTAGGGGTTAAGGGTTAAGGGTTAGATTCCGAGCATTCTCTGATTATCAATGAAAGTAACCCTTAACCCCTAACCCTTACTTTGGGAGACACAATGGACGCGAGCTTGCTACTACGAGGACTACTGATAGGCTTCTCGATCGCCGCGCCGGTTGGGCCGATCGGCGTGCTGTGCATCCGGCGCACGTTGGCGCAGGGCCGCACGGCCGGTTTGGTCTCGGGCCTGGGCGCCGCCTCGGCCGACGCCATCTATGGCTGTATCGCCGGCTTCGGGCTGACCTTTATCTCGGGTCTGCTGATCAGCCAGCAGGGCTGGCTCAGGCTGGTCGGCGGCGCGTTCCTGTGCTACCTTGGTGTCAGAACCTTGCTCTCGCAGCCGGCCGAGCGTGCGGCGGCGGCCAGCGGGATGGGGCTGGCCGGCGCGTATGCCTCGACATTCTTGCTGACGCTGACCAACCCGACGACGATTCTCTCGTTCGTGGCCGTCTTCGCCGGCATGGGGCTGGCGAGCATGGGCGGCGACTACGCTGCGGCAGCCGTGCTGGTGCTGGGCGTCTTCTGTGGCTCAGCGCTCTGGTGGCTGTTGCTAAGCGGCGGCGTCGGGCTGTTCCGCGCGCGGTTCGATGTCCGGGCGATGCAATGGGTCAACCGGATCTCTGGCGCCGTGATAACGTCGTTCGGCCTGCTTGCGCTGGCGAGCCTGGCGGTCTGAAACGTTGGAAGGTTTGAAGGTTAGAAAGTTCGAAGGTTGGCATCATCGCTGCTTCACTGATGGCCTATGGATGTATTGGCATGAACCTTCAAACCTTCCAACCTTTTAACTTTCTAACGTAAATGGACAAGTAACATAATGGAGAATAGGTTATGGCACGTGTATGGATCTTCGGCGCGAATGTCAACACCGACCAGATCGTCCCTGGTCGCTACGCGCCCTATATGCTGAAGGATGAGTCGGAACTGCGCAAGTATCCCTTCGTGGAGGCGCGGCCGGAGTTCGCGTCGACGGTGCAGCCGGGCGATCTGCTGGTGGCCGGTCCGAACTTTGGCTGCGGCTCGTCGCGCGAATATGCGCCGCTGGCGCTGCGGATGGTGGGCGTGGGTGCGATCATCGCGCCGCTGTTCGCGCGGATCTTCTATCGCAACGCGCTCAATCTTGGTATCCCGTGCTTCGAGGCCGATCTGACCGGAACGCTGCACGACGGCCAGCAGGTCGAGTTCGACCTGACCAGCGGCCGGATACTCGCCGATGGGCAGGTCATACAGCTGCCGCCGCCGCCCGCATTCCTGCAGGAGGTCTGGGCGGCCGGCGGGATTGTGCCGTATTACAAGCAGCATGGGCGCTTCCCAGGGCAAGCCGCCACTTGACGCCAACAGCTGTGTGGCTCATATGATAGGGATGACAATGAACGAGCAGATCGCGCTGATCGCTGATATTCACGGCAACACCTGGGCGCTGGATGCGGTATTACTCGACATAAAGCGCCGAGGAATCACTACTATTTTGAACCTGGGCGACTGTGTGTACGGTTCGCTCGATCCGGCGGGCACGCTGAATCGGCTCATGAGTGCCGATATCATCAGCATCGCGGGTAACCAGGATCGTGAAGTATTTGACGAAACCGAAGCGGTGCGCAGCTCGCGAGATCACCAGTTCGTGACCGGCCGGCTGAGCGAGGCGCAGTTGGGCTGGCTTGATCGCCTGCCACCCACACAGGTTGTTGGGCATGTATTTCTTTGTCATGGCACGCCGCAGTCGGAATATGATCTATCTAATCGAGCATGTTACGCAGCACGGCGTGTTTCTGCGCGAATAGGCGCGAATATGTGCTCCTACTCGTGTCGATGAGTCAGAATGAAGTGGATGATTATATGGAGACTGATCGGGGATCTACGATGAGTTTTGGTTCCGACTCTGGTGCTGTGCGATCGTTTCGCGTGCTGGTAGCGCCTGGCGACGGCATCGGCCGCGAGGTGATACCGGCCGCGCTGGAGGTGCTGCACGCCACAGGTCTGCCACTCGATTTTATGCTGGCCGAGGCGGGCTGGGAGTGCTTCCAGCGCCATGGCACCAGCTTGGCCGATGAGACATTGTCGGCTGCGCGCGCGGCCGATGCCGTGCTGTTCGGCGCCGTCAGTTCGCCCAGCCACCCGGTGGCGGGCTACCGCAGCCCGATCGTGGGATTACGGCGGGCGCTGGATCTGTACGCGAATATCCGCCCGGTGGTTGGATTGCAGATTGCAGATTGCAAATTTCAGATTAAGCAGAATCAATCAATCTACAATCTACAATCTGCAATCTGCAATTTGGTGGTGGTTCGCGAAAACACCGAGGATCTGTACACTGGCCAAGAGACTAGCGACGGCGAGACGGCGGTGGCGCAGCGAGTGATTACCCGCAAGGCGAGCGAGCGGATCGCGCGGGTGGCGTTCGAACTGGCGCGCTCGCGCCATGAGGCTAGGGACTTGAGGCTCGAGGCTAGTGAGTCCTTGCCAGTCTCAAGCCTCAAGCCTCAAGCCCCAAAGGTGACGATCGTTCACAAGGCCAATGTCTTGCGCGAGACATGCGGCCTGTTCCGCGCGGCGGCGCTGCACGTGGCCGAACAGTACCCCGACGTGGCGGTGGACGAGCAACTGGTTGACTCGGCCGCGCTTCAGTTGGTGCAGCGCCCGGAGCGCTTCGACGTGATCGTTACCACCAACATGTTCGGCGACATCCTGTCGGATGTGGCGAGCCACTGGTGCGGCGGGCTGGGTCTGGCCACATCGGCCAATATCGGCGACAAGCACGCCCTGTTCGAGCCGGTGCATGGCTCGGCGCCCGACATCGCCGGAAAGGGTATCGCCAACCCGCTGGCCGCGATCGGCTGCGCGGCGATGCTGCTGGATCGCCTGGCAAATTGCAGATTGCAGAGCTGTCCTGAGCCTAGTCAAAGGATTGCAGATTGCACATTGCCAGGTAACACTCAGGTCCTGAGCGGGGGTGAGCAATCGCCTAGTGCTCGGGATTCAATGGGTAACGAGTGCCAGATATGGGCTAATCGCATTCGCTCTGGGATTCAAACGGTGCTTACTTACGGCCCACACACCCCTGATCTGGGCGGCTCAGCTCATACCGAGGAAATCACGACCGCAGTAATATCAACCATGACCACAATGTGAGCTGCGCATTGCACCGATGTCCAATCTACAATCTACAATCGGGTGCCCTCTGGGCGAATCTGCAATGTAATGAGGAGGAACACACCATGACCGCGAACTGCCCTGAATGTGACGCTACAATCACCCTGGCCGCCGACGTAGTCGAAGGCGAGATCATCGTCTGCCCGGACTGTGCCGCCGAGCTGGAGGTGACCAGCGTCGATCCGCTCGAGCTGGCGCTTGCCCCGGAGGTTGGCGAGGACTGGGGCGAGTAAAGATTAAGGGTTAAGGGTTAGGGGTTAGTTTCATAGTATGCAGTGCAATCAATGAAATCAACGACCTTAACCCTTAACCCCTAACCCATGAGGAGAATACAATGCGCATTGGCGTTCTCTGCTCCCGTGTGCGTGTCGAAGAGAAGCTGTTGTTTAGCGAGCTGGACCGGCGCGCCCTGAATTATGTACGGATCGACGACGATGAGGTGATCTTCAACCTGAACGAGGGCAGATATCCCTATGATATCGTGCTGGAGCGTTCGATTCATCACTCGCGCGCGCTGTACGCGCTGAAGGCGCTGAACGACGCGGGTGTGCCGACCGTCAACACCGCCCAGGTGGCCGATATCTGTGGCGACAAGTTCAAGACCACACAGGCGCTGATCAAGCACGGCGTGCCGACGCCGCGCACGCGCATGGCCTTCACGCCCGAGTCGGCGCTGCGGGCGATCGAGGAGTTGGGCTACCCGGTGGTGCTCAAGCCGGCGATCGGTTCGTGGGGGCGGCTGATCGCCAAGGTCAACGATCGGGAGGCGGCCGAGGCGCTGCTGGAGCATAAAGAGGTGCTCGGCTCCTACCATCACTCGATCTTCTACATCCAGGAGTATATCCCCAAGCCGGCCGGTCGCGACATCCGCGCGTTCGTGATCGACGACGACTGTATTTGTGCGATCTATCGCACCAGCGGCCACTGGATCACCAATACCGCTCGCGGCGGCGCGGCCAGCAACTGCCCGGTCACGCCCGCGCTGGCCGATATCTGCATCGGCGCGGCCCAGGCGGTCGGCGGCGGCGTGGTGGCGATCGACGTGTTGGAGGATCAGGAAGGTCGGCTGCTGGTCAACGAGGTCAACTACACTATGGAATTCCGCAATAGTATCGACACGACTGGCGTGAACATCCCGGCGCGGGTGATCGATTACGTCGTCGCGGTTGGGCGCTCGTAGAGACGTGAGACACGAGACGTGAGACGCGAGACGTGAGACCGGAGACAGAAGCGTATATCTCATGTCTCATGTCTCGTGTCTCATCTGGAGAAGACGATGATTGAAGACGCGCGCCCCTGGCAGGTGCTGCGCCGCGAGACGATCTACGATAGCCCGTGGGTGCGGCTGCACCGCGACGATGTGCGCCTGCCGGATGGCAGTGTGATCGATGGGCACCATGTCGTGGATTTCCCGCGCCCGGCAGTCTGCGTTGTGCCGATCGGCGACGATGGCCGCATCCTGCTGATCGAGCACTACCGTTTTATCACCGATACCACTGGCTGGGAAGTGCCGGCCGGCCGGATCGACGAGGGCGAGGAGCTGGAGATCGCCGCAGCGCGCGAGCTGAGCGAAGAGACTGGCTACGCCGCCGAGCGGCTGGAGTACATGGGTGCCTATCACCCCTGCAACGGCAGCACTAACCTGACCTTTCACGTCTATTTTGGCTATGGCTTGCGGCAAATCGGCGAGCTAACCGATACGAATGAGGTGCTAGGGGTGGCCTGGTTCCGCGCCGATGAGGTCTGGGCGATGATCGACACGAACCAGATACACGATGGCCTGACGCTGACGGCGCTGCTGTGGTATTTCGCCCGCTCTCGCCGTGACACGATGACGGGGTGACACGATGACAAGATGACAGCACCTTTTCATCTTGTCATCTTGTCATCGTGTCAATCGATGGAGCGAAAATGTGGTACGAGTAAGCATTATAGGAGCCAGCGGCTACGTCGGCGGCGAACTGGCGCGGCTGCTGCTGTTCCACCCCGAGGTCGAGCTGGCCCAGGTCACATCCGAGCGGCTGGCCGGCAAGCCCTTCACCAGCACGCACCCGAACCTGCGCGGCCACACAGCCTTGCAGTTCGTGCCGGCCGACAGGGTCGAGCCGTGCGATCTGCTGTTTCTGGCGCTGCCGCACGGCGAAGCGGCCCGCAAGATCGAGCAGTTCGCGGCGCTAGCGCCCAAGATCGTCGATTGCTCGGCAGATTTCCGGCTGCGCGATGCTGACGCCTACGCGCGCTGGTACAGCCAGCCGCACCCGGCGCCGGAGTGGCTGGCGAAGTTTACCTATGGCCTACCGGAGCTGTGTCGAGAGGAGATCCGCTCGGCTAGCTATGTCAGCGGCGTTGGCTGCAATGCTACCGCCTCGAACCTGGCGCTGTTGCCGCTCATTCGCGCCGGCCTGATCGACTCGGCGCGCGATGTGGTGATCGAGGTCAAGGTCGGCTCCTCGGAAGGCGGCGCGCAGTCCAGCGACTCGTCGCACCACCCCGAGCGGAGCGGCGCGGTCCGCTCGTTCGCGCCGATTGGCCACCGCCACACCGCCGAGGTTATGCAGGCGACCGGGCTGGAACGCGTCCATCTGTCGATAACCAGCGTCGAGCTGGTGCGTGGCGCGCTGGCGACGGCACACGTCTTCCCGCGCGAGCCGTTGGCCGAGAAGGATCTCTGGCGCGCCTACCGCGCGGCCTACAGCGGCGAGCCGTTCGTGCGGATCGTGCGCGAGCGCCAGGGCACATACCGCCTGCCCGAGCCAAAGATCCTGGCCGGCAGCAACTACGCCGACGTTGGCTTCGCGCTGGACGAGGCGAGTGGCCGAGTAGTCAGCATCTGTGCGATCGACAACCTGATGAAGGGCGCGGCCGGCACGGCGGTGCAGTGCATGAACCTGATGTGCGGCTTCGATGAGCGGGCAGGCCTGGGCTTTCCGGGGCTGCATCCCATCTAGCAGGAGGCAGGTGGCAGGTGGTACGTCACGATATGCACGCACCGGGATCCTCGATGTAAGGGCGAAGCATTTGCACGCATCGAGAAACAAGCACTGTAGATGCGTGCAAATGCTTCGCCCCCACGAGAGACATCTGAAGACCATGAAACCGACGACAATGGCGCAAATGCTTTGCCCGATCGCGAACATGGAAACACGAAGAAGCTCATGACGCCGAAAACCGCAGTGAACGACGGTGATAGCTTATATGCCCCCCAGAGCATGCGCGACGAGCGGGGGCGGCGGCTGATGTGGGGCTGCCTGTGGGAGGGGCGCAGCGAGGCGGCGCAGCTATCGGCCGGCTGGGCCGGCGTCATCTCGTTGCCGCGCGTGCTCTCGCCGCTTCCGGATGGCACGCTTGGCTTCGCGCCAGTAACCGAGCTGGAGGCGCTGCGCGATCGGCACTCGAGTTGGGGAGCGCTTCACATTCCACCCTCGTCGGTGTATCCACTTGGTGGTGTTCAAAGCGATGCATTTGAGATGATCGTGGAGTTCGCGCCCGGCGACGCAGCTGTATGTGGCGTCGAGGTGCGCCGCTCGGCGCCATCCGCCGAGCGAACCTGTATCGTCTACGACCGTGAGCGTGGGCGCCTGGAGATCGACCGCAGCCAGTCGAGCGCCAGCGCGGATGACGAGCACGATTTGCGCGGCGGGAGGCTGGCGCTCGGCGACGGCGAGCCGCTAAAGCTAGATATTTTTGTCGATCGCTCGGTGGTCGAAGTGTTCGCCAACGG
>DATFXE010000214.1:0-7670 GCA_035258585.1 Roseiflexaceae bacterium
GCCCCTCCACCCCACCCAGCAGAAACACTGTGGCAAGCCACTAGGGCGGAAGCCCGCGACGTACCGGCCGGTATACAGTCTGCTTCGTATTGTAGCCCAAGTGATTCAGATAATAAACGTTGCAGGGCTGTCTTTTCGCAGTACAACTTTCAGCTAAATGCTGATCAAAAAACGCGGAGATCAGTAAGCGAAAACAGTATCAACGTTTTCGGCGAAATCGCTGATGTGATGGGATTGCCGCAGTATAGCATAGGGGGGCGAAAATGTAAGATCAGTCGAGCGACGATCGATGAGACGGAGAATCCGTGACCCGCAATAGTACGTTATAATAAGCCGGCCTGTGAAAAGGGGGAGTTGTATCGACCCTTTGAGCAAAGCAAAAGCCATGGCCAACACACCGCCCTGGGGCCGCTACGCCGAGCTGCGCCCCGAACAACTTGAGGCGATCGTGGCAGCCGCGCCGATAGCCTACGTGCCCTGGGGCGCGCTTGAGTGGCACGGCCCGCACCTGCCGCTCGGGCTCGACGGTTTCACCGCCGAGGGTGTGGCCGAACGGGTCATCCAGCGCACCGGCGGCGTGCTGCTGCCAACGACGTGGTGGCCGATCACTGCCTTACCACATCGCTATTCGCTCTCGATCGGCAGCGATGTCATCCAGGCGCTCTGGGATGGCATCTTCGCCGAGCTTGCGCGCGCCGGGTTCCGCCTGGTGGTGCTGCTGAGCGGCCATTATGCGCAAGGGCACGAGCTGGTGCTGATGGATGCCGCCGAGCACGCAATCGCCGCGCACGGCTTGCTGGTGCTGGCGGTGCCGCCGCTTGCGCTGGTAGATGAAGAGATGCTCGACCACGCCGCCCACTGGGAGACGGCGCTGCTCCTGGCGCTGCGCCCGCGCCTAGTCGCGCTGCACGCGCTTGAGGCCCCGCCGCTCCACCCGGCCACCAGCGCCGTGCTGGGCGACGACCCGCGCCGCGCGACGGCGGGCCAGGGCGAATCTGCGCTGACGCTGGCGACCGAGCGGCTGGCGGTTGGCGTCGAGGCGCTGCTGCATCACGGCGGCGCCGATGTCCTGCGCGAGTTGTATGCCCGCCGCCGCGCCGCCTACCAGCAGTATGTCGATCGCTACTTCCGCGGCTCGTGGGAGGAGGCGATTATGGATTGGTGGGGGGAGAAGGTAAGAGTTAAGGGTTAAAAGTTATGATTTGAACTCTTAACTCTTCATTCTTAACTTATGACGTTACGTTTTGCGATTCCTTCGAAGGGCAGCCTCTACGACGGCACGATCGCATTTCTCGACAGCTGCGGCCTCAAAGTCTCGCGCCCGAACCCACGCCGCTACACCGCCGGTATTCGTGCCCTGCCCGAGGCCGAGGTGCTGCTGCACCGTCCACCCGATATCGTCGAGAAGGTGGCCGAGGGCGAGATCGATATTGGTGTCAGCGGGCTGGATCTGGTCGAAGAGCTGCGCGGCGACCGCGACGAGCTGCTCATACTGTACGACGACTTGGGCTTTGGCGGCGCCGAGCTGGTGGTCGCCGTGCCGGAAGCATGGATCGATGTCAGCTCCTGGCACGATCTGGCCGATCTGGCCGTCGAGCTGCATGCGCAGGGCCGGCCGCTGCGGATCGCCACCAAGTATGCCGCGCTGACCCGCCGCTTCTGCTATGCCAATGGTATCAACTTCTTTCGGCTGATCGATTCGCAGGGCGCGACCGAGGCTGCGCCGGGCCTCGGCTATGCCGACATGGTCGCCGATATCACCGAGACCGGCACGACGCTGCGCGACAACCAGCTCAAGATCGTCGGCGGGCCGATCCTGCGCTCACAGGCGTGCCTGATCGGCAGCCGCCGCAGCCTGTGCGGCAACCCCGGCCGGCTCGCGGCGGTCAAAACGATCCTGGAGCTGGTCGAGGCACGCAGGCGCGGCCGCAACTATGTCCAGGTGACCGCCAACATCGCCGGCGCCTCGGCCGAAGATGTCGGTCGCCGAGTGGCCTCGCGCCCCGATCTGGCCGGCATGCAGGGCCCTACGGTGGCTCCGGTCTACGCCGGCGCGCCGACGGGCTGGTACACGGTGACGCTGTTCACGCCCCAGGATCAGATCATAGCGGTTGTGGCGCACTTGCGCGAGCTGGGCGGCGGCGCGATGGCGGTGGCGCCGGCGCAGTATGTCTTCGATGGCCGCTGCGAGGCGTACGAGCGGCTGGTCAGCGAGCTTGAGCGATAGGAGCACAGGATGTCTGTGATTAGAGGGCACGGAGGAACCTCGTACGGGGCGCAGCACCGGTGAGCGCTGACAGATAGACCTGATCTGCGTTCGTCCGGGCTCGTCCGCGCTGTGCTCCGGTGGGGGTCCCGTTACCCCAACAGTATCACCACAACTCTCTTGACAAATCCTAAACCACTAGGTACCATGATCATCACTCTGATCTGACGCTCTCAAAGTTTCTTTCCCGTTGTTTCTGCGTACCTGTATATAACCAGGCGCGCTTGCAAGGCCGCCGCGCCGCGCGAGCGACGTGCTTGAGCGCGTGACGATGCCTGAATCTACCGAAGGCAACGAGTTCTTTCACCATCCTTGCCATTGCTGGCTTGAAAGGAGTGCCGCTTGAAGATCACGGGCAGCTACACGATCGACGCCCCGCGTGACCAGGTGTGGTCGGCGCTGAACGATATGGAGGTGCTGGCGCGGATCGTGCCCGGCTGCGAGCGCCTGGTGCAGACAGGCGAGAACGAGTACGAGGGCACGGTCAAGATCGGCATCCAGTCGATCAAGGGCACCTACAACGGCAAGATTCGCCTGGAGGACATCCAGCCGCCACATCATTACAAGCTGGTCGCCAGCGGTCGTAGCGCCAATGGCGTTGTCGACGGCAGCGGCACGGTCGATCTCGCTGAGCAGGATGGCAAGACGATCCTGACCTACGGCGGCGATGCGCAGATCGGCGGCACGCTCGCAAGTGTCGGACAGCGCTTGATCGAGGGCGCCTCGAAGCAGATGATTAATCAATCGCTCAAGGCGCTGGTCGAGCAGATTGTCGCTCGCGGCGCGCCACCCGAAGGGGCTGCGCCGCCCGCATCCGCCTCGAACGGCGTCGCCACGCCCACAGCAGCGCGGGTTGCCGAGAGCCCCACCGCGATCGCCGCCGAGGTCGATCAGGCCCGCCCGGCGTTTGCATCGGCCGAAATGGCCAGCGCGGCCCCGGTACAGCAGCCGTTACCCTCGTTCGAGCAGCGCACGGTGGTGGTCCCAGAGAACGAGCAGCTCACACCCGGATCGGTCGTGCGCGGCATTGTCGAAGATGCGCTGAAGGAGCGGCCCTGGCTGCCGTGGGTCGTGATCGCGTTCCTGCTGGGCGTGCTGTTCGGCCGCGCTCGGCGTTCTTCCTAAGAACGCAGGTGGAGAATCCGCGAATTGGGTGCATTCACGCCAATATTCTGGATGAATTATCGTTGTATCCTCGAATTATTAGGAGGTGTAGGACGTGAGCACGATCTCTGTCATGGTCAATGGTCGGACCTACAAGAACGATGTCGAACCGCGCACACTGCTGGTCCACTATCTACGCGAGCAGCTGAATCTGACCGGAACGCATATCGGCTGCGATACCAGCCAGTGCGGCGCATGCGTGGTGCTGATGAACGGAACCAGCGTGAAATCGTGCACCGTGCTGGCCGCCCAGGCCGACGGCGCCGAGATCACCACGATCGAGGGGCTTGCCCAGAGTGGCCAGCTGCACCCATTGCAGGAGGGCTTCTGGGAGAAGCATGGCCTCCAGTGCGGCTTCTGCACCCCCGGAATGATCATGTCGGCCTACGATCTGCTTCAACAGAACCCCAACCCCACCGATGAGGAAATACGCCATGGCCTGGAGGGCAACTTGTGCCGCTGCACAGGTTACCAGAACATCGTCAAGGCCGTCCAGTATGCGGCGGCGAAGATGCGTGGCGAAGAGGTCGAGGCGGCGCCTGTGGCCGGGTGATGAGCGACTAGCGATTGGGGATTAGAGATTGGGTTGTCTACCCAATCGCCACTCGCCAATCGCCAATAACTAGAAGGAAGAGCAAGCAATGACCACGACACCAACGAAGATGGTCGGTCAGGCGATCAAGCGGCGTGAGGACCCCCAGCTCATCACCGGCCGCGGCAATTTCCTCGACGACATCAAGCTGCACGGCATGCTGCACGCCGCCATTCTCCGCAGCCCCTACGCCCACGCCACGATCAAGAGCATCGACACCTCCAAGGCCAAGGCCCACCCCGGCGTCGTCGCCGTATTTACCGGCGACGATATGATGGATCTGAACCCGCTGCCGTGCGCCTGGCAGGCCGGCGGGGTTAAGAACAACGTCAATACGCCGCGCGCTCTGTCTGTGGGCAAAGCGATGTATACCGGCGACAGTATCGCCATGGTCGTCGCCGAGGATCGCTATGTCGCCCGCGACGCGCTCGACCTGATCGAGGTCGATTATGAACCACTGTCGGTGGTAGTGGACGCCAAGAAGGCCACCGAGGCCGGCGCGCCGCAGCTGCACGAGAACGCGCCCAACAACATTGTGATGGAGTGGGAGTGCGGCGACAAGGCGAAGGCCGACGCGGCGATTTCTTCCGCCGAGGTGGTCGTCAAGGAGCAGATCGTCAACCAGCGCCTCATACCCACGCCGATCGAGACGCGCGGATCGATCGCACGCTACGACGAGGCGACCAACGAATTTACGCTCTGGACGACTGCGCAGGCTCCACACGTGCTCCGACTACTGGCCACGGCGTTTGTCTTCGGCATCCCCGAGACCAGGCTGCGCGTGATTTCGCCCAACATTGGTGGTGGCTTCGGCCAGAAGATCTTCTTCTACAACGATGTGGCCTTCACGATGTGGGCGGCCCGCAAGCTCGGCCGGCCGGTCAAGTTCGTCGAGGATCGTGCGGAGAACTACAAATCCTCGACCCACGGCCGCGATCATATCACCGATGTCGAGCTGGCCGGAAAGCGCGACGGTACGATCACCGGCCTGCGGATCAACACCTACGCCAATCTGGGCGGCTACCTCTCGACGATCGCGCCGGGCATCCCGACGACGCTGTACGGTCGTATCGCCACCGGCGTCTACAAGATCCCGGCGGCCTACTGCAAGGTCTACGGCGTCTATACCAACACCGCGATGGTCGACGCCTACCGCGGCGCCGGGCGGCCCGAAGCCTCCTACCTGATCGAGCGCATAGTCGATCGCTTCGCGACCGAGATCGGCATGGACCCGGCCGAGGTGCGGCGCAAGAACTTCATCCAGCCGCAGGATTTCCCCTACGACAACGGCATGGGCCTGCTGCCCTACGATAGCGGCAACTACGAGCCGGCGCTGGACAAGGCGCTCGCGCTGGTTGGCTATTCAAACTTCCGCCAGGAGCAGGCTGAGGCCCGCAAGCAGGGCCGCTACCTGGGCCTGGGCATCAGTTCCTATGTCGAGGTCTGCGGCGTCGCGCCAAGCGCATGGATCGGCCTGCCCGGCCAGGGCTGGGGCGCTGGCCTATGGGAGAGCGCCAACGTCAAGGTTCACCTGACTGGCCAGGTGGTGGTCACCACCGGCTCGCTGCCGCACGGCCAGGGCTCGGAGACAACCTTCGCGCAGATCGTGGCGGATGAGTTGGGCGTGCCGTATGAAAATATTGTGATCGAGCACAGCGATACCTCCGGCACGCCGTTCGGCTACGGCACCTACGGCAGCCGCAGCGCGGCGGTTGGCGGCACAGCGATCTACAAGAGCGTGGCCATGATCAAGGAGAAGGCCAAGAAGCTCGCGGCGCACATGCTCGAGGCCAATCCGGACGATATCGTCTACGAGAACGGTAAGGCCTACGTGAAGGGCTCGCCCGACCAGGCCAAGACACTCGGCGAGATCGCGCTACAGGCGGCGGTGGCCTACAGCCTGCCCGAGGGTATGGAAGCGTTCCTGGACGAGACAACCTACTACGACCCGCCGAACTGCACCTTCCCGTTTGGCACGCATATCGCCGTCGTCGAGGTCGATAAGGACACCGGCGCGGTGACACTCAAGCGCTACATCGCGGTGGACGATGTCGGCAACCCGATCAACCCGCTGATCATCGACGGGCAGCTGCACGGCGGCATCGCCCAGGGCATCGCCCAGGCGCTGTATGAGAATGGCGTGTACGACGAGAACGGCCAGCTGCTCAGCGGCACGCTGATGGACTACGCGCTGCCAACCGCGTCGATGGTACCGGCCTACGAGACCGACCGCACCGTCACGCCCTCGCCCGTCAACCCCATGGGCGTCAAGGGCGTCGGCGAGGCCGGCGCGATCGCCTCGGCGCAGGCGGTGATGAACGCAGTGATCGACGCGCTGTCGCCGTTTGGAATTAAACACCTACAAATGCCGGCGACGCCGGAGCGAGTATGGCGGGCCATTAACGGCAAGTAAATTGAGAATGAAAAATTGAAAATTGAAAAACGTCGATCGTACGATGTTCTCAATTTTCAATTCTCAATTTTCAATTAGATACATGAGGAGCGATATATGATCCCGAGCGAGTTCCAATACTACTCCCCGGCTACGGTGGACGAGGCGGTAGGGCTGCTCCAGCAGCATGGCGATGAGGCGAAGGTGATCGCGGGCGGGCACTCGCTGCTGCCGGCAATGAAGTTGCGCCTGGCCCAGCCGAGCGTGCTGGTGGACATCGGTAAGATCGCCGGCCTGAAAGGCATCACCGTCAACGGCAACGTCTCGATCGGCGCTGGCACGACCCATCGCGAAGTGGCCTCATCGGATGCTGTGCGCGCGGCCTGTGGCGTGCTAGCCGAGTGCGTGGCGCAGATCGGCGATGTCCAGGTGCGCAATCGCGGCACCATCGGCGGATCGCTGGCCCACGCCGACCCAGCGGCCGACCTGCCGGCGGTGGCGCTGGCGCTCGGCGCGACCCTGTCGGCCAAAGGGCCTAGCGGCACGCGCACGATCAGCGCCGACGATCTGTTCGTCGAGATGCTGACTACCGCACTGGAGCCGAACGAGATCGTCACCAGTGTCACGTTCCCTAAGCTCGGCCAGGGCGAGGGCGCGGCCTACGAAAAGCTGCGTCACCCGGCCTCGCGCTACGCGATCGTCGGCGTGGCGGCCTATGTCAAGCTGGATGGCGGCAATGTCGCGGCCGCGCGGATCGCGGTGACCGGCGCCGGCCCGAAGGCCACCCGCCAGGCTGCGGCAGAGGCCGCGCTGGTGGGTACCAGCGGCGATGAAGCGGCGGTGGCGGCCGCAAGCGACAAATCCGGCGAGGGCATGGATTTCCTCGGCGACATCCACGCCTCCGAGGAGTACCGCCGCGCGATGGTCAAGGTCTACACTCGCCGCGCGCTGACCAGGGCCTTAGAGCGGGCGCGCGGCTAGATCAAGACATCGGGGGAAGCGCAAGGGGTTGCCGGCCAGAACGGGCAGCCCCTTTCATTTTCGCAGCGCAGCCACCACTTCCACCAGGGCGCCTGGCCCACCGACATTACCTGGAAACACAATGTAGACCAATCCGGGGTAGCGGCTCTCGGGCCCCAGCTGCCAGACGGGCACGCCGGGCAGGATCTGGCCCAGCACCAGCGCGCGCTTCAGATGCAGGCCATGGGTCGCCGTATCGCTTGAGGTGATGCCACCTTTGGCCAACAAGTAGCGTG
>DATFXE010000215.1:0-5521 GCA_035258585.1 Roseiflexaceae bacterium
CTGCCGCGCCGGCCCGCCGACGTGTCGTTCGTACTGTACACAATCTTACAGTCGTGGCACCTCGTTGGCCGTATACTAAGTCAGCACACGGGGAGCAGCGTGGGCGGACCGGTGTGCTGCGCCTCGCAAGCAACTCATCGCATGATTTGGATAACCTGCTCCGGATCTCACGTGTAGGTGAGGCCGTATGCATGTGGCCGACCACGCATACCGAAGCGTGCTGGAGCCTGTCCTATCGCGCCACCGCTCTGACGATCAGAAATCGTCGCCTTTGCTCTAAGCGAGCGCACGTGCTACCATTTGATCACCGGTCGCCCGGATTCCGTGCAGGTCAAAGATGATGGCTGTACCGATGGTCGAGGTGCGGGGCGGCGCCGTTGCCCCCCGCACCTCCTTGTCGAGGAGCGACACGATTTGCTCCTCACCCAGATGGGCCAACCCTACCTGTGGTATCTCTTGTTGTAGCACACATCGCCCGCTGTTACCGTAACCATCGACACACAACCAGGCACAGCGCCGCTCGCGGTGTGCGTGAAGGAATACCTGCTCCGGACGAGCGCCGTGGTTAGGAGTGATAGCGGTCATCGATATGGGGCTGATCTTCTACCGCGGTTCTGAGCCAGGGGTAGCAAAGGAGGAACGACGAGCGATGCACGAATGGTTGCAGGTGGCCGCGGAGCCGGCGGTCGTGCGGCGCGCGCTGAAGTACGCGCTCGTCGTCGGCGCGATCTTAATCCTCATCAATCACGGCGACGCTCTGCTGCATGGCGACCTCACCATCGGTCGCCTGCTGCAGATGGGTCTGACGGTCGTGGTGCCCTATACGGTGTCTACGGCCTCAAGCGTCGGCGCGATCCGTGAGGCGCGCCGCGCGAACGCGATGCACCCCTCCCGAGCGCGCGTTGGGAAGGAAGACCCGGCGCCGTGATCATTGGTCGCGCGCCGTATAGGGCCAGTGCAGCCGCTTGTCGCCATCTCAGTTCTCGCGCAGCGCTGGCGCCGCTAGATCCCAGTCGGGGCGGATCTTACGCGTGACCTCCCGCAGGTCGCGGCGTAGATCGTCGATGGACGGGCGGCCCCAGAACCAGTAGTCGCTGTAGATTGAGTAGATCAGCAGCCACGGCTCCAGCACAAACGTATGAGGAATCATCGGGTTGTGGTGCGGGTCGGTGTACTCCTGGATCTCCAGGTCCTGCTGCACGGTGCGGCGAGGGTCCGAGAGGAATGTCCACTGTGCGCCAACAGATGCGCGAAACTCGTTCAGTTCCAGGATGTTGTCAGTCGCAATGGTCACAATTTGCGTGTAGGCGACGGCGATCTTGGGATAGAAGGCAGCCAATTCCAGATGCTGCTGCTGATCCTTGGGACAGTAATACCCGCAGGAGAGCACCAGGATCAGCGGTTCGTTCCCCTGCAGTTCGCTCAGCCGCCGCCGCGTGCTGGTGTGATCGGTCAGCTCGTAATCGGGAAAGCGGGCGCCAGGTACGATATCAACGCGCATGGATTTCCTCCTCACCTCAACGATTGCGGATCGTACGATACGGCTTGTGACGCCAGCCTACCGCATGATCGCGTTGCGTTCTGTGTGCCAGCTTACGGTACTGCCGGATAGACGCAACTATACTGAGGCACAGGACCGGCCCACAGCGACATCAGCGATTCACAAGGATATGCCCATGCCAACCCTGCGTGTATATATCTCAGATTCCTGTGCCGGTTGTGACATCGCCCGCGCGCTCGTCGAATACGTGCGCCGCCTGCGGCCGCACCACCCGATCGAGCTGATCAAC
The DNA here is from genome assembly GCA_035258585.1 of Roseiflexaceae bacterium. Classification (GTDB taxonomy): domain Bacteria; phylum Chloroflexota; class Chloroflexia; order Chloroflexales; family Roseiflexaceae; genus DATFXE01. The sequence goes on from DATFXE010000215.1 coordinate 1,791, forward strand.
CTGGACGACGATGGTGCAGTACGACCGCCCTACGTCTTCGGCACGCCCACCTACTGCCTCGACGACCAGATCATCTCGCTGGGCAACCCCAGCGCGCAGGCGCTCCTGGCGGCGCTGGACCGCGCTGCCGCCCGCGCGCCGTGCGAGCATCGCATGTCGGTCGGCACATAAGCACCGGGAGGATGGCCATGATGCAGCACTGGTGTCTGGCCGAGGTCGATATCTTTCAAGATCTCTCCCCCAGCGAGATGGATGCAATCGCGGCGCGGGCGCCGCTGCAGACCGTGCCCGCGGGCACGGTCTTCTACAGCCCCGAGCAGCGGACGGAGGTGTTGTTTATCCTCAAGCAGGGCCTGGTGCGCCTCTTTCGGCTCTCACTGAGTGGCAAGGCGCTCACGACCGCGGTCGTTACGCCGGGCACGATCTTCGGCGAGATGGCGATCATCGGCCAGCGCATGCACGACCAGTTCGCCGAGGCGCTGGAGGACTGCGTGATCTGCCTGATGAGCAAGGAGGATGTGCGCCAGCTGTTGTTGAACGACCCGCGCATCGCGTCACGCATCGCCGAGACACTCGGCAAGCGCCTGGCCGAGATGGAGCAGCGGCTGAGCGACGTGGTGTTCAAGAGCGTGCCGCAGCGGGTCGCGAGCACGCTGCTGGTGTTCCAGCAGGCCCAGGCGCCACGTCAGCGCTGGCGCCTGGGCGGCGGCGCGTGCGAGGTGTGTCTGACGCACGAGCAATTGGCTGAGTTCGTCGGCAGTTATCGTGAGACGGTCACCAAGGCGCTCGACGATCTGCGCGACCGTGGCGTGATCGAGCTGAGGCGCGGCAAGATCGTGCTGCGTGACCTCGCTGCGCTGGAGGCGCTGGCCGCCGAGTAGACCACACCGCACGCCGCACGCAGCGGTCATACGCATGGGTACGAGCGGCCTTGTCGTTCGAGTGGAACTGGCGCACACACCCGTATCGCCGGCACCAATCGCACGGTTCTAACGGTAACGACCACCATGCACGCTGTGGAGGATACCGATGAACCTCGCCCGCATCCGACAACTACGCCAGCCTCTATTATCGATGGCCCGTCAGCCACGCGTCCCGTTCGCCGTCTTGCGCTGGCTCAGCGTTGCGGTGTTGGCGATTATTGTATGCGTCACGATTCTCCTCGGTATCGCGATCGTGGGGCGCACCCAGCGCTATCTGGTGCGCCAGAATGAGGACTACGCCGAAAACCTGGCATTCCATCTCAACGACGTGCTGTATGCCCAGTTCGCTCAGGCGATCACCGCACCTCCAGACGCTCCGTTCCCCGACACATCGGAGCTGGATCGCACGGTGCGGCACATTCTGATCGGCCTGAGCATCTGCCGGCTGACGATCTATGATCAGACCGGACGGGTGATCTACACCACCCAGCCGGACCAAATCCCGTCCGCGGATCAGGCGGCCGTGCGCGCGGCACTAGACCAGGCGCTCACTGGCCAGGCGCAGTCCACCTTCGTCCACAAGCCAGTCTCCGACGGCACATTGGCGACCATCCTGGCGACCTACGTGCCGATCCACCCGGCGGGTGGCGCCGCGGCCTCACCGAAGATACTTGGCGCGTTCGCGATCGAGCAGGATCTGAGCGCGATCCTCATACAGCTGCAGCACGAGCAATTGCTGATCGCCGCGCTCGTCGGTGCGCTGATGCTGGCGCTGCTGTTCGCGCTGCTGCTGGCGATCCGCTGGGCCGGCGGCATCATGCGCGCCCAGCATATGGAGCTGCTCAATCGACACACCGCGCTGGTCGAGCTGCAGCAGGTGCGCGACGACCTGACGCGCCTGATCGTCCACGACCTGCGCAACCCGCTCACAGCGATCGCCGGCTACCTGGACATCCTGGCGATGAGTGACGGCGATGGGGAACGCCGCAGCTTGATCGCGATTGCCCGTAGCAGCACCCGCCGCATGCAAGACTTGATCGGCACAATCCTCGACCTGCAATGCCTGGAGGAGGGCCAGGTGCCGCTCCAGCGCCAGCCGACTGACATGGCCGCGCTGCTGCGCAGCAGCGCCGAGGAGTTCGCCGGCTGGGCGCAGCGCGACGGCAAGCGGATCCGACTCGCCGCTGCGCCGGATCTCCCGCCCGTCGACGCCGATCCCGATCTGCTGCGCCGGGTGGTAGCGAACCTCATCAGCAACGCGCTCAAACACACGCCGGAAGGCACGACGATCACGCTCGCCGCACAGGATGACCCGCTTCGGCACACGCTGGTGCTCACGGTTAGCGACAACGGGCCAGGAATTCCAGCGGAGGTGCTGCCGCGGCTGTTCACCCGCTATGCGCGGGGTGCCGGCGTGAAGGAAGGCGGCAGCAGCGGTCTGGGGTTGGCGTTCTGCCGGCTGGCGATCGAGGCGCATCGTGGTACGATCGTGGTGGACAGCGCGCCGGATCAGGGCACTATGTTCACGATTCAACTCCCACTGGCCCAGCTTGAGGGAGCAGTGGCGTTTGGAACGCCAGAAGCTTCATACGTCCAGACAGCCGATTTGCTGAGTGGTGGTTGATGGGGAGCCCCAAGGGTGTGCGCGGTGCCGGCCAACGCGTCGAATCCAGCGCAGATCGTCACGCTGACCTGCCAACAGCTGTACCGCCGCTCCAGCTGCGATCGACCGATAGCGTGGGCTGGCTATGACGAACGGCTGCACAAAACACGTCGCGCCGTGCTGATCGGCACGGACAGCTAGGACGCTGCCATTGGCGCACAGCGCCCATTGGCTGCATCATCAGATTTCGACCTGCACGCCGCGCCAGAAGGCAATATACCCCTTGGTCCTGGCAGCTGCCGACTTGAGATACGGATAGTACCAGGCGGCATCGGTATTGATCTGCCCATCGACCTCCACATGATAATAGGAGAGCACTAAAAAGTCGGGGGTACGGCACACAACAGAGCATGGTCTCACTCGCGGGTGTACTTGTAGTACGTGTTGCGCGAGATGCCGACAATGTCACAGATCTCCTTGACAGTGTAGTTGGGGTCACGCTTGAGGGCGAGGGCGGCCTTGCGCTTCTTCTCATCGACACCCTTGGGGCGTCCGCCTTTGCGACCTCGGGCACGCGCCGCCGTCAAACCTGCATTCGTGCGCTCACGGATCAGGTCGCGCTCAAACTCGGCCAGCGATGCGAAGATGTGGAAGATCAGCTGCCGCCCGAGGTCGTCGTATCCAGTTGCTCCTGCAAGCTCCGAAAGCCGACCCCGCGCTTGTCTAGCGATTGTATCGTCTCGACCAGGTGCGTCAACGATCGTCCAAGCCGGTCAAGCTTCCATACCACCAGCGTATCACCTGCTCGACAGGCAGCGAGTGCTGCTCGTAACCCTGGCCGCTCGCTTTTGGCACCGCTGGCCGTGTCCGTAAAGCACTCCCCACACCCCACCGCAGCCAAGGCATCCTGCTGAAGCTGCGGATTCTGGTCGCTCCTTGACACTCGCGCGTACCCGATCACCATGGTCATGGCTCCTTTTTTGCTGCTCCTTGAGCTATACCACAAAACGCATCGTCCGACCCGTTCAGTGCGACGAAGATTTTCTCGACGGATTGTGTGGTACACGTTATCACCACGCCGGTGATCGTTTGGAGGGCAGAAGCGGCCCGCGCGGGTGTACCAAGAAAACGTTCGTTTTTCTGTACACCTGCATCTGACAGTCCATCCATAGACAACACGACATTCATACGCCCAGGGGGAACAG
>DATFXE010000216.1:0-10160 GCA_035258585.1 Roseiflexaceae bacterium
CCCGCCGCATCTCCCACCGCATTCCCCAATTCTATTGTCTTGCAATCGCAGCGCCTCCGCCGCGCAGCACATACTTCTGGATCTTGCCGGTGGCGGTCTTGGGCAGCTCGCTCACGAATGTTACCCGCTGCGGCGCCTTGAAGTGCGCCAGGTTGTCGCGTGCGAACTGGCGGATCTCGGCCTCGCTGGCCGTCGCGCCGGATCGGAGCACGACGAAGGCGTGCGGGGCCTCGCCCCACTTCTCGTGCGGCATGCCCACGATCGCCACCTCCTGCACGGCCGGGTGGCGCAGCAGCACGCCCTCGACCTCGACCGACGAGATGTTCTCGCCGCCGCTGATGATCACATCCTTGATCCGGTCGCGGATCTCGGCGTAGCCATCAGGGTGTACCACCGCGGCGTCGCCGGTGTGGAACCAGCCGTCGCGGATCGCCTTCGCCGTGGCGTCGGGGTCGTTGAAGTAGCCTTTCATCACCACATTGCCGCGCACCACGATCTCGCCCATGGTCTCGCCGTCGTGCGGCACCTCGTCGCCATTCTCGTCCATGACGATCAGCTCGCCGGATGTGATCAGCTCGACGCCCTGGCGCGCTTTGATCGCTGCGCGCTCGCGCGGCGCGAGGTCGGCGTGCTCGGGCAGCGGCTCGCAGATCGTGATGAACGGCGAGGTCTCGGTCAGGCCATACACCTGGGTAAGCTCCCAGCCGAACTCGCCCTCGATCCGCTCGATCGTGGCGGCGGCCGGCGGCGCGCCGGCGGTGAACAGGCGTATACCGCGGCGCACGTTGCGGCGCAGCTCCTCGGGCGCGTTGGCGATGCCGATCAGCACGGTTGGCGCCGCGCAGAACATGCTGATCTGCTCGCGCTCCATCAGCTCGAAGATCGCGCGCGGCTCGACCTTGCGCAGGCAGACATGTGTGGCGCCGCAGGCGGTCACGATCCAGACAAACGTCCAGCCGTTGGCATGGAACATCGGCAGCGTCCAGAGATAGCGGTCCTTGGGCGTCAGCGGGTGGTGCATCAGCGTGCCGACCACGTTCATATAGGCGTTGCGGTGGGTGATCATCACGCCTTTGGGGCGCGACGTGGTGCCGCTGGTGTAGTTGATCGACAGCAGATCGTCCTCGTCGATCTCCGGCCGGGCGAAGTCCGCCGGCGCATCCGCAAGCGCGGCCTCGTAATCCATCCAGCCATCCTTGCTGCCCTCCAACGCCACGAACTGATCGACATTGGGCAGCTGATCGCGGATGCCGTCTACCGCATCCAGGTAGTCGCTGTGGGCGCAGACTATACGCGCGCCGCTGTGGTTGATGATATAGGCGAAATCGTCGGGGGTCAGGCGGTAGTTGATCGGCACGACCACCGCGCCGATCTGCGGCACGGCATAGAACGATTCGAGCTGGGCGTGGGTGTTGGGCGCGATATAGGCCACGCGGTCGCCGGGCGCAATACCAAGCTTCTGCAGTGCGGCCGACCAGCGGTCGCAGCGATCGAAGAACTGCGCGTAGCTGAGCCGCAGCTCGCCGTCGACCACTGCCTCGCGGCCGGCGTACAATCTGCGCGCGCGTCGAGCAAATTCCATCGGCGTCAATGGGGTGTTCATGGCTGCGCCTCCTTGCGTCCTTGCGGCTCGAATAAGCTCAGTCTTTCTGTGCGCTGCTATCGGCAGCGAAAGTAGGCCGTCCCTCTTTGGCCTACAACGATTGGGCAGCGGTGAAGTGTGATCCGTGCCATTGTACTGCTGATGTCAATGATGAGACGCGGCAGGCAAGCCTATTGCAATGGCCTGTTCTAGCGTCAGCATACATCCATTCGCCCACTCCTGCTTGAACGCTTCCTCGCCCAGCGCTGCTCGCACGGCGTCGATCAACGTATCATATTCAGGGCGGTCGGCAGGCCAGCGGTGCGCGCTCTCCTCCTCGCGCAGGCGCTCGGCGGCGGCCAGCAAGCGTGCGGCGCCGAGCGGGTCGGCTCGCGCCTGCGTCAAGTCGGCCAGTCCTTCCAGCGCGGCAGCGATGGCCGATGGACGATCGATCGCGCGCGCGATCGCCATGCTTTCCTCATACAGCAGGCGCGATCGCGCGTGATCGCCACGCCGCGTGACGGCACGGGCCAGATCAGCCAGCAAGCGTGCCACATCATGCTGGCTGGCTGTCGTGCGGAAGATCGCCAGGCTTTCCTCAAACAGCGCGATCGCCTGGTCGTACGTCTGCTGGCGGAGCGCCAGCTTGCCCATGCAGCGTATCGTCATGGCGATGCCAAGCGAATTGCCAGCTGTCCGCCAGAGCGCCAGGCTCTCCTGGTAGTAGCGCTCGGCTGTCTCATATTCGCCCCGTGCTGCGCAGACATCGCCAAGCGCACGAATCTGCTTGGCCGTGGTTCCTTGCTCCCCAACCGCCTGAAACAGGTCGCGGCTCTGCTCGTAGTATCCACGCGCGGCCACATAATCGCCCTGTGCCTCGGCCGCCAGCCCCAAACCGCTGAGCGCCCAGGCCAGGCTGCGCCGGGCTCCGATTTCGCGGAAGAGCGACAGGCTTTCGGCAAGCAGCTGCGTCGCTCGCTCCAGCTCGCCTTGGCCTACACTGACAAAACCAAGGCGACCGATCACGCCCGCTAGCCCACTTTTGTAGCCCAATCGGTTCCTGATCGCCAGGCTTTCTTCATACAGTGCTCGCGCCGTCGCAAAATCTTCCAAGTCGCGGGCCAGATCGCCAAGTTCCTCCAGTGCATTGCTGATCCCGCTTGGCTCGCCGGCTTGGCGACGTATCGCCAGGCTCTCCTCGAAATGTGCTCGCGCTCCGGCATGGTTGTCTTTCTTCGCCTCCAGGCGCCCAAGCAAGGTCAGTGTATTGGCGACGCCCAGCTTGTTCTCGGTTTCGCGATCCAACGATATGGCTTCATCAACGAGCCTGCGTGTTGCCACGTCGTTTCCCTGGAAAAAGTCGATCCATGCCAACGATCGGAGCGCATTCGCGATACCGCGCGAGTTGTCTGCCGTGCGATACAGCGCCAGGCTCTGTTCGTAATAGCTGCGCGCGAGGTTATAGTCGCCCTGCTGGTAGGCCATGGAACCCGTTCGGAGTAGTATCTGGGCACGTAACAGCGGCGCTGCCTCGCGATTGTGATTCAGCGCCTGCTCCAGCCAGCGCTGGCCTTCCTGATAATAGCCGCGGGTCATCCAGAAGGGCGTCAGTGCATTGGCGAGGTGGAGCGCTGCAACGTTCTCGGACGGGGCAGTCTGGCTCCAGGCCAGCGCGGCGCGCAAGTTATCGTGTTCTACGTCGACATAATCGCGCCAGTTGTCAGCACTGAGGCTCTCGCGCCTGAGCCTGCCGATAAAGGCTTGAAAGAACGCCAGGTGGCGTTCGCGGATACCTGGCGCCTCGCCCGATTCTTCAAGTTTCTCCAGCGCGTACTCGCGAATCGTCTCCAGCATGGCGAAGCGCGGCTCGCCGTCGGGCGATTCGACCTGGTAGAGCAGGCTCTTGTTGACCAGCGACTCGATGCCGCCGGCCAGGTCGATTGGTAAATAGCCGGCACCGTTGCAGACCGCCTCGGCCGCCCCGATCGTGCATCCTCCGACGAAGACGGCGAAGCGGTTGAACAGCACCCGCTCATCCGCATCCAGCAGGTCGTAGCTCCAGTCGATCGCGCCGCGCAGCGTCTGCTGGCAGGCCGCGCGCGCCGCCGATCACCACGTTCAGCCGGCGTTCAAGCTTCTCCAGCAGCGTTTGCGGCGGCAGGAACTTGATCCGCGCCGCCGCCAGCTCGATCGCCAGCGGCAGTCCGTCCAGCCGCGCGCAGATTTGCGCGACCGCCGGAGCGTTCTCGTTGGTGATCGTGAAATTGGGCTTGACGGCCGTGGCGCGCTCGATGAACAGCCGCACCGCTTCGTACTGCGTGATCTCCGCGTTGAACGTTTGAACGTTTGAACGTTCGGACGTTCCAACGGCGGGTGGGGGCAGGCTCAGCGACGGTACCGCGTACTCGCGCTCGCCATAGATGCTCAGAAGGATGCGGCTCGTCACAAGCACTTTGAGGCCGGGCGCACTCGCTAGAAGCTCGCCGATCTGCGGCCCGGCTCCCAGCACATGCTCGAAGTTGTCGATCAGCAGCAGTATCTGCCGCTCGCGCAGAAACGCTTTGAGATCATCGACTGGCTGGTGTCGTTCGGCGGCGCGCAGCCCCAGCGCCTGCGCGATGGTTGGGACCACCAGGCTCGGCTCGGCGATCGGCGCGAGCGCGACGAAGAACACGCCATCGGGGAAATCGTCGAAAAGCGCTGTGGCGATCTGGAGGCCAAGCCGGGTCTTGCCGGCGCCGCCAGGACCGGTCAGCGTCACCAGCCGGACATCCGGCCTGCGCAACAGCGCCCATACCAGCGCGGCCTCGTGCTCGCGGCCGATCAGCGTAGTCATTTGGGCAGGCAGGTTGTGCCGGGCGGGCCTGGGAAGTGTCGGTTGGCTGGCCTCATCGGCTGCGCGCAACCGAGCGAGCGCCGCGTCGATGCGCGCGATCTCACTCTGGATATCCTCGATCTCGACGCGCACCTCGGGCGGCGTAGAGGCGCCAAAGGTAGCGGCCTGGCGCTCCAGCTCGCGCAGCCGCCGCTGATGGCGCTGCCGTAGGTCTTGGAGATGCTCGCGATCCTGCGTGCTCATGGGGCAGCCTTGTCGTGCGCTCTCACATGCCGGCTCGCAGAAGTATAGCAGAGTTCGGAAGGATGACAAGGCCCCGGCGATTCTGGCGTGGATGAGCACATCCAGGGCGTTCTGGCGGCACGTGCGCTGCTGCCGCTCGACACGTGGAAGTTGAGAGATTCGCCTGTCCTGGAATCGCGTTCCAGGCGAGTAGAGATGTGCCATGCAACTGATTAGATCGACGATCGTGGTAGTCAATGATGAGCCCGGCTACCTTACGCTCATGGACGCGCTGCTGCATGACGCTGGGTACCCAACCGTGATCGGTGTTGAGTCTCCCAAGGCGTACGACACGATCGCCCGCGCGCAGCCCGATATCATCATCCTCGATATCCGCCTCGATCAGCCGGCGATTGGCTGGCGCGTTCTGGATCTGCTGCGGCTCGACCCGGCCACAGCCAGCATCCCGGTGATCCTCTGCTGCACCGATGCGCGTCTGTGCCATGAAAAGCGCGCCACGCTCACGGAACAGCGCTGTATCATCCTGGAGAAGCCATTCTTTCTGAGCGACCTGCTCGCAACCATTGGCACCGCCTTGCGATGGGGGCGCGACAATCAGATCGAGCTGCCAAGGCTGCGCGCTCGCCGGGCGGGCACGACTTGAGCGCGGCTCAACTGGCTAAAAAGTAATTCTTCTGCTATCCTTGCGGCCGTTCCCAAACTCACATGGTTTCATCCGCTATGGCAGCAGGAGGATTGAATGGCTCGCATCAAGCATTCGGCCGCGTGGTGGTGCTACGTGCGCGGGGAGCTCACGCCCGAGCGCTTCGTCCGTGCGGCGGCCGAGATCGGCTACGACGCGGTCGAGATCGTCGATCCGTCGTACTGGCAGCTGGTCAAGGATCATGGCCTGGCGATCGCCTCGGTCGTCGGCCATAAGTCGCTAACCGATGGCCTGAACCGGCGCGAGAACCACGCCCGGATCGCGGCCGAGCTGCGCGAGAATATCGCGCAGGCCGCGCGCTGGGGTATCCCCAACCTGGTCTGTTTCAGCGGCAACCGCGGCGGCCGGGCCGACGACGAGGGCGCCGAGATCACCGCCGAAGGGCTGCGCGCCGTGGCCCGCGCGGCCGAGGACGCCGGCGTGACGCTGGTGCTGGAGCTGCTCAACAGCAAGGTCGACCACAAGGACTACCAGTGCGATCATACCGATTGGGGCGTGCGGGTCGTGCGCATGATCGGGTCGCCGCGGGTCAAGCTGCTGTACGACATCTACCACATGCAGATCATGGAGGGCGATGTCATTCGCACCATCCGCGACAACCACGCCCACTTCGGCCACTACCACACCGGCGGTAACCCCGGCCGCAATGAGATCGACGAGACCCAGGAGCTGAACTACCCCGCGATCGTTCACGCGATCGCCGATACCGGCTACGCTGGCTACCTCGGCCAGGAGTTCGTGCCCAGGGGCGACCCGATCGCCGCGCTGCGTGACGCGCTGGAGCGCTGCACGCTGGATGGCTAGCCGTGCCTTTGAATGTCTGGTTTTGTGCTCAGCGACGATGGACGATAGACCAGAGACGATGATGATGTGGCCCATCGTCCATCGCCTGCCCTGAGCGTAGGCTCCCCTGAGCCTGTCGAAGGGTCGAAGGGTCCATCGTCTATCGTCTTTCGTCGTAACGGGAGAGGCGATAATGCAACGTGATCACAAACTGCGCGTCTTGCAGGTCGGCTGCGGTGGGCGAGCCAGGGCGCATATCGCGGCCATGCTGGCCTGCGGCGCGGTGGATCTGCTGGCGCTGTGCGACCTGGACGAGGATCGCCTGAATGCGGCCGGCGAGCAGTTCGGGATCGCGCGGCGCTACCGCGACATGGCCGAGGCCATCCGCGCCGAGCAGCCCGACCTGGTGGATATCGTGACGCCGCCAACCATCCGGGCGTCGATCGTCGAGCCGGCGATCGAGGCCGGCGCTCGGGCGCTGCTGATCGAGAAGCCGCTGGCGCTGACGCCTTCCGAGTCACGTCGGCTGGTCGAGCTTGGGAGCGATCGGCTGATTGCCGTGAACACACAGTACCAGTGGATGCCGCACTGGCAGCGCTTCTGGGGCCTGCTGGCCGAGCGGGCGCTGGGCGAGATCCGGCTGCTGCGCGCCAGCACGCGCTGTAATGTCCTCGAGCAGGGTCCGCATATCATCGACTTGGCGCTGACTGCCGCCGCGCGCGCCGGACTGCCGGAGCCGGAGTGGGTGCTGGCCGCCTGCGATGGCCTGGAGCGCTTCGGGCAGACACCTGTGCCCGCCGATACCAGCGCCACGATCGGGCTGGGCGCGGCGCGGCTGCACCTTAACGCCGGCCCGTCCGCGCCGGAGGTCCCCGGCGAGAGCGTGATCTGGTACCAGCAGCAGGTCGAAGTGATCGGCGACGCCGGCCGGCTATGGGTCTCGCTCAACCAGGGCTGGAAGTTGTGGCGCGACGGCGCGTTTGAGTCCGGCCCGACCGGCTGGCCGCAGAACGACGGCGAGGCCCAGTCGGCGCTGTTCGTGCACCTGCGCGACGCGCTGCTCGGTCGGGGCGGGGGCTGGCGCGAGTTCCCGACCCGGATCGAGGTGGCCGCGCGCAACGCCGACCTGCTGTTCGGCTGCTACGCCTCGGCGCTGCGCGGCAGCCGTGTGGCACTGGGCGAGGCCTGGTCGGATGCGATTGTGTCCAATCTGGAGCAACGCTACTGATTCGTTGCTTAGCGACACGTCTTATTTTAACAGGAGTTACGCGGTAGCGCACTCAAGTGCCGTTTAGCCTGCGGCAGCATGGTACGTATCATTTTATCCGTTCGCCCAGAGGGCACCCGGTTTTTTCGCTCTGCGAGCGAAAAAACGAAAAACCAGGTACCCTCTGGGTGAGAAGATAACGTTGCGAACGACCATACCTGAGGTACCGCGTAAGTTCTGCCAACGAGAGGAACGCTATGTATGCAACCAGCGAGATCTTGTATCATCGCTCTCGGGCTGTGCGCACGCCCGGTTGGTGGATCGCGCTGATGATCCTGGCGAGCCTGATCGCCGCTGGCCTCGTTCCGGTCGCCCGAGGTGTGCCGCTTGGCATTCCCACGCGAGCCGGCACGCTTCCGCTCGTTGTCAAAGCCGCGGGGCCGCTGTCCGCACGCCTTGCCGCGCTTGCGCATGCCGGTGAGATGCCGGCTCGCCGGGCCGCAACGATGCGCGCGCTCAGCCTGCCGGAATATGGCCCCGGCAGCCTGCTGGCCGACGCGGCCGGCGACCCGCTGGTCTACATTCATCTGTCGCACGACGATCCGCGCGTCCACCTGTCGCTCAGGCAGGCCGGAGCGCGAATCATCCATGCTAGCCACAAGTATAGCGTGGTGACGGCCGTGGTCGCGCCGCGCCAGCTCGCTGCGGTTGCGGCCGTGCCAGGTGTCGCGTCGGTGCAAGAAGCGCTCGCGCCGATGGTGCAGGCGCCTGTTCCTCCGAGCGTGTGGCCGGCCATGGCGCTGGCTGGGCCGAAAGCGCCGCCCTGCCCGGCCGGATCGATCGTCTCGGAGGGCGATACGCAGCTGCGTGCCGCCAGGGCGCGCGAGCGGTTCAGCGTGGACGGCAGCGGCGTCACCGTCGGCGTGCTATCGGGCTCATACGATGTCGAGACGGCCACGTCGGTGAATGCCGCCGACGATATCGCGAGCGGCGATCTTCCCGGTTTGGGCAACCCGTGTGGCTATACCACGCCGGTACAGGTGCTGGCCGAGTCGCGCGTTGGCGCCGGCCGTGACGAAGGCCGGGCACTGCTCCAGATCGTGCATGACATGGCGCCTGGAGCCGCGCTGGCCTTCGCAACCGCCTCGGATGGCCTGTACGCCTTCGCCGACAATATCCGCCGGCTGCGCAGCGCGGGCCGGGCCGACATCATCGTCGACGACTACTACTACCCCGAAGAGCCGTTCTTCCAGGATGGCCCGATCAACGTCGCGATTCGCGATGTCGTCCAGGATGGCGCGATCTATGTGACATCCGGCGGCAACATCAACGTGACCGATTCGTCCGGGCGGTCGATCGGCTCGTATGAGGCGCCGGCCTACCGCCCATCCGCCTGCCCGACGCTCAAAGATGCCAGCGGCAACGCCGTCGTCCCAGGGCTCGACTGCCACGACTTCGACCCAGGCGATGGCGTGAATCCACGCATCGGCATGACCTTGCCGGCCGCCGGCCTGATCGTGCTCAACTTTCAGTGGTCCGAGCCATGGTTCGGCGTCGCAACCGACCTGGACATATTCCTGGTCGACGAGCAGAACAATGTGCTGGCCCAATCGATCAACGGGCTGGGCCCATCGCCGTTCGAGCTGGTCGGCTACAGCAACAGCAGCGGCGCGCCACAGAAGCTCTACCTGATCGTAGGGCGCACCTCGGGCGCAACCCCGCGGCTGAAGTTTGAGGTTGGGAGCGCCGCACTGGCGGCGCCGCCGATCTCGCAGCTGGAGTACGCCAATCTGCGCTCGGTCGACCGATTCGGCCCGACAATCACGGACCATGCGCTCTCCGCCGAGGCTATCACCGTGGGCGCCGCGTTGTATAGCGATGCCCACCGCACGGCGCCATTCTCTTCCCATGGTCCGGCGACTGTCTACTGGGAGCCGGTCGAGTCGATCCGCGCCGCGCCGGCGCTCGCCGAGCCGTCGGTGCGCCCCAAGCCGGATATCATCGCCACCACTGGCGCACGCACGACATTCTACGGGCGGACGGCGCTGGGCGGGCCGCGCTGCAACCCATCCGACCCGGCCAGCGCGGTGTGCCGCTTCTTCGGCACCTCGGCGGCCGCGCCGCATGTCGCGGGTGTGCTGGCGCTGGTCAAGCAGCGGGCTTATCAGCGCGATATCGCGCTGGATCAGGGGCAGGCCAGGCAGCTGCTGGCGCAGACGGCGCAATGGATGCGCGGCACGCAGGATCAGCGCGGCGCCGGCCTGATCGACGCAGCTGGCGCCGTCGCGGCGGTGGCGGAGCTGCCGGCCCGGGTCGCCGCTGTGCCAGGACAGTTCGAGATGCCGGAACTGTTCGGCCTGACAGAGATGCAGGCCCGCGAGATCTTGTTACGGCTCGGGGTGAGCGCGGCGCAGATCGTGTCCGACTACCAGGATCGGGCCAAGTTGGGCGATCTGTTCGAACGTGTGCCGCCGTTCCACATCGTCAGCAGCTTGCCGCATCGCGGTGAGATGGTGAATCCTGGGGCGACAGTTGTGCTGGGTGTCCGCGCGCCGGAGCCGTTGCCAGAGCCGAAGTGATGGCGCGCTGCTTCGCTGGCAGACGCTGCGCGACCTGCTCGACGCTCCGGAGCACGATTGGCGGGCCGAGCAGCAGCGTACGGCCGAGGCCGGCTGGGGGGCGCGGCTGCTCGCGCTGCAAGAAGCTGACGGCGGCTGGGGCGGAGGGATCTACTCGCCCAAGTGGACATCCGCGACCTACACGCTGCTCATGTTACGCAGCATCGGGATCCCGCGGGAATGTGAGG
>DATFXE010000217.1:0-2437 GCA_035258585.1 Roseiflexaceae bacterium
GCCGGGCGATCCGGCTGCTCGACCGGCGAGCCAGCGACACGCACCAGCAGCACCGGCTTGGTCGAGCTGCGCAGCACTTGCTCGGCCACACTGCCATAGACGGCGCGCTGGAGACCGCTGCGGCCGTGGGTGGCCATGACGATAACGTCGATCTGCTCTTCCTCGGCGGCGCGCACGATCGCCTCGGCGACCGAGCCCTCGCGCATCAGCGTCTGGATCGAGACACCATCCTTGGCGTGCTGGCGGCGCGTGAAATCGAGAAAGCGCCGCGAGGCCTCGGGGCTGCCATGGCGCGCGTCGCGCACATGCAGCAGTACCAGCGTCGCCCCCAGCGCACGACACAGCTCCAGCGCATGCGGCAGCGCCGTCTGCGCCAGCTCGGAGCCATCCAGGGTGACCATGACCCGTTTGTACATGGCGAGCCTCCCAATCACGGATTGCAGATTGCAGATTGTAGATTAATGATGCACAATTTGCAATCGGGTGCCCTCTGGGCGAATCCGCAATTTACAATTACTTCAGCTCGTGGTATCCCCCCCGGTAGTACAGCAGCGGCGCACCCTCGCGGATCTCGGCATCCATCACCGCGCCGACAAAGATTGTGTGGTCGCCCCCGTCGAGGGTCTCGCGCAGGCGGCACTCGATCGCCGCCAGTGTGTTGTCCAGCACTGGCAGCTCCAGCTGCCCATTGTGCCAAGCAACGCCCTTGAACTTGTCATTGGTGGTGGTGGCAAAGCGGCGCGATAGGTGCTCCTGCCGCTCCTCCAGAATATTCACGACGAAGCAGCCGGCATGCTTGATCATATCATGAGTCGGCACGGTTTTGTCGATACAGATCAAAACCAATGGCGGCTTCAGCGACAGGGATGCGAAGGAGCTGACGGTCATACCATATAACTCACCGGACACTGCGGTCGTAACTACCGTAACACCGCTGGCAAAATGCCCCATCGCCTGGCGGAAGCGTGCATCGTCGATCGGCATAGCTCTATCCATTACCTTCTTTACTGCGTAAGCATGCCCTCATTATACTTCGCATTGGGCCTATGCGTACTGAACTTTTGGGCAGCCACAGCGCAAAAACAATCCAGGCGTAATATCGCTCTGGCATTCGGATTAGGAGATACGCAGTTAGGAGGTTTGGAGGGCAAAGCCCTCCAAAAACCCCTTTCTTTTCCACCCACCTATGGCGGCAAAGCCGCCATAGGTGGGTGGAAAAGAAAGTTCTCGGGGCATGCGGCCCCCGCGGCCCCGCTAAAATGCCAACTGCGTAAGTCCTCCTGATATTCTCAGGGTGTGGCAGGCCATCGCTCCAGCGAGTATAATTGCGAGAGCGGTGATACTCGACGGGCACGCTAGAACGACTTATGTCAGAACAACGCCAATCATTCAGCCTTGGCCTGACCTACTGGCCGCGCCGCAGCGCGTTCGGCTGGTGGCAGACCTACGATCGCGGCGAGACGCGCGACGAGCTGGCGCATATCGCCACGTTGGGCTGCGACACAGTGCGCTTCTGCCTGCGCTGGGAGGATTTCCAGCCCAGCCCGCGCCGGGTCAACAGCGCCGTGCTGCGCGCCCTAGAGCATGCGCTCGATACGGCACACGAGACCGGGCTCGGCGTCGTCGCAGCGCTCTTTCCGGTCGCGCTAGGCGGGGCGCTTCAGCTACCGGCCTGGGCCAACGGCGCCGACCCGATCGAGGAGCTGCGCCGCGCCACCCGGCTTACCGGCCCAACGGTCGCCGCGCGGCCGGGTGGCGCGGCGCGGCTGCTCTACGACGGCGGCTACCGGGCCAATAGAGCCAACGATCTCTTCATCGATGCACGGGTGCTGGAGGCGCAGCGCTACCTGATCCACGAGCTGGCGGGCTACTTCCGATCGCACCCGGCGCTCAGAATCTGGCAGCTCGGCGAAGGATTAGAGCGAGTTCGCACGCCTGGCTCAGCTCAGGCGGTCGCCGAGTGGTACGCGGCGATGGGCGAGGCACTGCGTGAGCAGGACCCCCGCACGCCTCTGCTGGGCGTCACCTCGGCGCGAGGGCTGACCCTGAGCGCTGGCCCACGGCCAGCCGACATTGCGGAGAGCTGCGATCAGGTCGGCGTTGTGGCCGACCCACCCCAGCCGCCCATTAGCGAGCGCCCGAACCATAGCGCCTATGTAGCCTTCCTGCACGCGCTGACGGGGTGGCTTAGCCACAAGCCAGCGCTGGTCACCAGCCTCGGGCTGCCCACCGTGCCAGGAACGAGCCTGGGCGGAGTCGAAGGCGACCGAGCCGGCTGGATCGCCGACAGCAGCTACGGGCGCAGGCTGCGGGCGTATCGCGGCGATCCGGAGCAGCAAGAGATCTTCATCGAGGCCACGCTGGATCGGCTGCAGCGTGCGGGGGCGAGCGGCGCCTGGCTGGCGGCCTACGCCGATTACCCGCAGTCGCTGTGGCA
>DATFXE010000218.1:0-8934 GCA_035258585.1 Roseiflexaceae bacterium
AGCGACGACCACCAGGATGCGACAAAGGACGCGCAACGCGTGATCGCGATCTCCAGAATGGAGATCGCGCTGATCGTCGTGTTCACCCTGTTCAGCCTCGGGGCATGGCTTGGCGCAGAATGGCTGGCCGACACTAGCCTGGGCCTCGGATCGCCGGCTGAGTCGGCTGCAGGCGCCGATGCCCGGTTGCCCTTGCGGGAAGCAGGGCTGGCGCATGCCAGAAGTATGCTCGAGGCCAACCAATCACAGATCGACGAGCTGGCTCGCGATGGCGAGACGCTCGCGACCACAATGACCCATCTGCGCGATGCCTACCCGCTGCCTCAGACAATCACCGATACACAGGTTGTCACAGTCCCTGTGGCGGCTGTGCGTGAGTTCTTGGCGGCGCGCGCGCGGCTGGAGGTGGCGCGGCGAGCGATGGTGGCGCTCGATCTGGAGATGTCTGAGCTGATTACTGAGACGCGCGATCTCTCGGCGACGCTGCAGACGGCGCAGCTGGCGCCAATTGAACGCCAGCGAATCCTGGCGCGTCGCGCAGCGACAGAGAATGCCCTCGTGCTGGCGCAGCAGCGCTACGCCGAGCAGCGCGTGGTTGCCAGCGAGCAAGCGGCGGAAATTCGCGCCACCTACGATCGGTACCAGCAGCTGCGTGCGATGCCCGAGTCTGGCCGGACGCCGCCGGAGGTGCTGCTCCAGTACATCGAGGCTGGACTCCAGCAGCTCGAAGGGCAGCGCACAATCGCCCGCCTACGCCACCAGACGCAGGATCTCGAGCGGGCGGTGACCGATCGCGCCCACGATCTCGCCCTCGCCGAGACAGCCACGGCACACACATTGACATTGCAAAGGATTGATCGTGGCGTGCGCCGCTTCGTCTTTCTGATGCTCGTAGCTTGCCTGCTGCTCTGGCTGACGCGAGCGCTGCTCGGCTGGCTGGATACAAGTGGCGCACCTGGCGCGGTCGACGACCGCTTCGTCTTCCTGGTGATCGCCTGCCTGCTGGTAGGGCTGGTTGCTTACCAGTTCTCGATCGCCCTGGCGCTGCTGCTGCTTGGCGTGGGGCTGATCTGGCTGCTGCGTGCCGTTGTGCTGACCCGGCCGCCTGTCACGCCCAAGGATGCGGCGGCGGCTTCGAGCGCGCCACCGGATGCGGCAGAGGAGCCAACCCATGAGCCAAACCCCTGATCCTATGACAACGCCCGCTGCCCAGAACAGCGCAATGGGCTCGGACCTGCCGGTAGAACGGCCGGAGGACGACACGCTCGGCTTCGCCAGTTATGCCGCCGGGCTTGCCAAAACCATACGCGAGCCGCCGCGATTGCTGACTATCGGCGTCTACGGCGCCTGGGGTGAGGGCAAAACCAGCTTTGTCAAACTGATTTATTATTATTTGCAAGAGCCAAAGCCAGGTCCCACCTGGATTGATTTCTCGACCTGGTCGTATGCCAGCCCGGACGATGCCTGGCGCGCCTTGCTGCTGGAGATCGCCCGAAGAATCTACCTTGGCCCGCCGCCGGATGTGGCTGAACAGCAGGCTCCGGCGCAGGCCGGGCCAAATGAGCAACCGTCGCAGGCGACCAACGGCAGGTCTCCCTCAGACTCGCCAAACGAGTTGGCCGTCAAAACTCGCGCCGACTGGCTGCGTCTGGCGCTGGGCGGCGACGCCTTCACGCTCCACGAGCCACCCCCTTCCGAGGGGCGAAAGGCATATGACGAGCTGGCGGCGTGGCTCGCCAACCCAGCCTCTGGCACCATCGCCAAGAACCCCGAGCGGCGCGGCCGGCTCGATCCGGAGTTCTTCTGGCAGTGGCTCATGGGCACCACGCTCAATGCCACCTCCGGTCTCTCCGGCTTGTTCGCCAGCCTGGGCGACCTGCTAAAGATCGACCGCGCGCGACCCGACGTGCCCGGCCCTGGGGCGATGCCGGGGCGCAGCAATGCGCTGGCGACCGAGGAGGGAAAGCGGCAGCTCGACAAGCTCAAGCAAGCAATCGATAAGCATGGCGCGCCCGTGTTCGTCTTTGTGGACGATCTCGACCGCGGCGCGCCGGATGGAGCGCTGGATGTGCTCGATGCGATCCGCAACGTATTTGGGCCTTTGGAGCAGTGCACCTTCATCGTCGCCGCCGATGAGACGATCCTCGGCCAGGGGCTGCGCATGCGCTACCGTGACATCCTGAACCTGCCCGACGATGAGCGCGTGCGCGAATACCACGAGCGGAAAGGGCGTGAGTACCTCGAAAAGCTGCTTCAGTTCAGCCTGCGCCTGCCGCTGGGCGACCCAAGCCGGAGCCATCGCTTCGTCGCGAGCCATGCTGCGCGCTGGGCGAATGCCGCGGATATCATCCAGACAGGAATCGGGGCAAACCCGCGTCGCATCAAACAATATGGCCGTCTGCTCACCTACGGCTATCAGGTCGATCGAATCCTGGCGCATGGCGACAACCCGCAGCATAGAGCGTCGCAGCAGGGCTCCGCGGATGAAGTGTTCGACAAGCTGTTCGCGATCTCCGCGCTGGATGACCGGTACTTCGAGCTGATTGGCGAGCTCGCGCGCGGCCATCCGGACGCTTTTCGCCAGGCGTGGAAATATCTCGAAACAGATGACCGATACATCGATCTGATCGCCAGCTCGGCCCAGGGCCATCTTCAGGCTTTTCGCCAGGCGTGGAGCGATCTGGAATCACAGGAACATGCGCCCTTGGAGCCGCCGAGCCCAGCCGCCAACAAGCCCGACCAACGTGGCCGCGCTCCCGAGGCGCTTCGGCATCTGCTCAAGAGCCCGCCATTCCTTCACCAAGAAGATGCTACCGACATCGCATTGCTCATGCGGATGGCCGGCGCGCTGCCGAACCCGGACGACAACGGCACGCTGGACTTGATCGACCCGGCGCTCGGCTACATTTGGGCCAGCTATGTCGCCCAGCGCGAAGCCTGCGACCCCAAGCAGCTTGAAAAGCGTCAGCGCGCCATGCTCGACAGGTTCATCAAGAGCGATACTCCTCAATCGTTCAAGCAGAGGCTCTTACAAGTTCTATCCGAGAGACATGGGCAGATCCGATTGCTGCGGGCCGAGCGCGCGATCGAAATTATCGACTCTGCCATTGGCGCTGCCGGTACGTCCGCAGATGCCATGTTCTTCGAGCGTGTCGTTCAAGAGACCAACTCGCTGCTCTTCGATCTCTATTCGGCACTGCCAGCTGCGATACCGACACCACTGGCTCAATCGACTCCAGGACGGTGGGATGCGTTGAAAGCTGTGCTGGATCTACAGCCGCCCTTCTCGTCGCTACCCAGCGATTACCTGACTCTGTGGATCGACGACAAGAAATGGTGGCAGCCGCCGGATGGCTCCGACGCTGCGCGGCGACGCCACATCGAGCGCCTCAGGCGCACTGTGGTTGAGCGGCGACGCTACGTCCAGCGCCTCAAGCGCACCGTCGATGTCGCCGATCACCTGTGGGATATTCGGAGCTTCGCCAAGCTGGACGTGCTGGAGCAGCGCTGGCCGGACCTGGCTAAGCGGCAGCGCTCCGATCGCGACTCGTTCCTTGAGATGGAGCGCCTGATGTCATCCGGGGCCGCTCCAACCGAACGCGACTGGTGGAGAGATTACGCCAAAGACGAGGGTTTGAAGCAGCTCCTGAAACTGCCGCCCTCCTACGCCAAGATACCAGCCGAGGTGGCCGCGCGCTACGGGCGCGTCACTCACAGCATGCAGTCAACGTCCGAGGCCACCCGCACGCCGTCCGGCGCCACAGACGTTCCATCGCCTGGGCAGCCCCAGCAGGAGGCGCCGCCAAGCAGCGCGCCGCAGGCACCGATCGAGCCGGAGCCCAGCGCACCTATCACCACAGATGGCATCGACGCGCCCGCGCAGCCCGAGCAGGAGCGCGGCCAGACAGGAAAAGGAACCAGGCGCAAGTCAAAGCGCCAGCCCGCTGAGCCAATTGGCGCGCCCGCACAGCCCGAGCAGGAAGTGTTACCAGATCAGAAAGCAGACGTGGCGCGGCCGGCGCACGAGGTCACAGAGCCAGTCGCCACAGGATCGGCCGGTGCGCTCGATTTGCAGATCCAAGCCGGTCCGGAGCCATTGAGCCATGTGATCGTGCAGTTACGTGACGAGGGCAAGCCGCTGGCCTCCTTTGAGACGACGGTTGATATTGCGGCCCTGACCGCGGCGCTGGACGCCCAACTTGCGCGGCCGGAACCGCTTTCGGAACGCCCGACGAGTGAGCATCGCATCATTTCGGCCGCCCAACTGCTCATGCGCGAGGTGATCGGCCCAGTGATCGAGCGGCCGTTGATCGAAGTGCTCACCCGATCGCTCACTCCTGGCGCGCGCCGGTTGCGACTTATCGTCGACCCGCCCCGCACTGAGATTATGGCGCTGCCGTGGGAGACGCTCCTGGCCGTGCTGGATCGCGACTACATCGATTTACGCTGGCTCCAGCGCATCCTGCCGGGTTCAGGGACACTTCCGCCGCGCCTGAGCATGGAGCCCAGGGTCCACTTCCTCATCTCCGATAAAATACCAGAGGTGTGGGTTGAGCCGTTGATCGCCCGGAGCGAAAAGCTGTGGGAGCGTTCGATCAATGACGAGCTGCGCGTGTCACTCGACGCATATGCGGCGGGTGAAACTGGTCTCAAACTCAGCTCGAAACCGGTGCATGTCGTCGACACACTGCTGCCAGAGTCGCAGCCCAAGCTCCAGCTCGCCTCGGGCATTTCTCTCGATAAGTTGGCACATGCACTTGTCGAGTCGCAGGTGCCGCTCGTCGCGCTGACCCTCTTCGAACCAACCCCGACGAATAAGCCGGTGGACTTTGTGGAGGTTGCCATTAAGCTGGTCGAGGCGGGCGTTCCGACCGTGATCGCCAACCATCGTCAGGTAAGCGCGGCGACGGCCGGCCTGTTCTTCGGCCAGCTGTACGAGTCGCTTGCGAATGGCTCCTCGCTCGCGGCGGCGCTTCGCGAGAGCCGGCATGCATGTGCGGACAAAAAGGAGAACTGGGCGGCGTTCGGCATCTTCAGCAGCCTCAAGTCGCTCGATGATCTGCGTGCCGGAAGTGCCTGATGACGATCAAAAGAACGAAACCGTGTAGTGCGCAGCGCGTATTCCATAGCTGCACGATCACGCACCACGCATTACGAAATATGTTTAGCTCGCAATGCAGCGGTCAATGGTTGGTTGTCTTACTCGCGTAGATTAGCGTTATTCGCGGATCGATCGCGCTATCGTCTGGCCTCGATCCTGATCTCGATCACTGTGAGCACGATCAGCCCGATTATGCCGACCATCACTGCGTCGATCGCCATGCCAAGCAGGTTATATGGCCGCCCGGCCAGGATATCCGCGCGCCAGCCCAAATAGCCCGCGATTGCTACCGCCAGCGTCCACAGCGCCCACAGCACAAGCCAGAGGCCGCTACCAATCCCGCGGCGGGCGCCGGGCGCCGAAGGCGATGCGCGCTGCTCTTCGGGAAGATGATCAAGCATAGGTTTCCTCATCTGTTTCAAGCCGACGCCTGGCGCTCTGCCGCCGTCTCGTCCAGTTCGTCGTGTTCGCTCACGCGATAGTGGACATCGGTCACGGCCACGCCCTGCATCTGCTGGAAGGCGAATTTGAACAGCGGGCCGCTGTTGCGGTGCAGCAGCTGGCCCCAGAGCGAGGTGGTCACGAGCTGCGCCATGATGATGTTGACGAAGGCGTCGGGGTGCTCGCGCTTCACCTCCTTGACCAACCGCACGATCGGTCCGGTCAGGCTGCGGTAGGGCGAGGGCAGCACAAACAGGTGGCCGCGGTCGCCCAGGTAGCGGTTCCATTTCTCCAGCACACGCGCGGTCTTCTCGGGCCGCACGGCTACATGGACGGCTACCCACGGCTTGCCAAGCGACTCGGCAAAGCTGATCATTTGGAACGTGCCCTGGTGAACGTCGTTAACGAGCACGATCGTCTCCAGTGGATGGCTGCGTACGTCGACCGGCCGCGTCTGGAGGCTGAGCGCGCGCTTGACATCCTGATAATGGTGATGGATGCGGAAGAAACCCAGCACCAGCAGCGGGATCAGTACGACCACCACCCAGGCGCCCTGGGTAAACTTGGTCACCGCAAAGACGAGCATAACGATCGCCGTTAGCGCGCAGCCGACCGCGTTGATCGTCTGCTTGGCGCGCCAGTGCCGGTCGTAGCGCAAGGTCGACCCTTCGGTCTGCCGCTCCTCGCCTGGTTTCAGTTTACTGACCTTCTGCCAGCGCACGACCATGCCGGCCTGCGACATGGTGAAGCTGAGAAACACGCCAATAGCATACAGCGGAATGAGCGCGCTGGTCGAGCCGTTGAAGACCACGATCAGCAGCGCGGCCAGGCCCGCCAGCGTGACGATGCCCCAGGAGAAGACCAGCCGGTGGCCGCGGTAGGTCAGCTGGCGCGGCAGGAAGCCATCCCCAGCGTGCAGCGCGCACAGGCGCGGGAAGTCGGCGAACGAGGTATTCGCGGCCATGATCAGGATCGCGGTGGTGGCGGCGATCGTCAGCAGGTACAGCGGCCCGCGCCCGAACACCGTCCGGCCGAGCTGCGAGATCACCGTCTCCTGGTCCGATGGCATGGCGCGGATCTGGAGCGCGAGGTAGGTGATGCCGATGAACATCGTCAACAAGATCCCGCTCATCCAGGCCATTGTCGTGGCGGCGTTGCGGCTCTTTGGCTCCTTGAAGGCGGTGATGCCATTCGAGATCGCCTCGACGCCAGTGAGCGCGGTGCAGCCGCTCGAGAACGCGCGCAGGATCAGGAACAGCGTGAGCGGCCCCACGCTCGCGGCGACGGTCTCGATGCCTTGCACCTGGCCGAGCGTGCCGCTAAACAGCCGGTAGAAGCCGGTGCCAAGCGTCAGGAAGGCCATCCCAATGAAGAAGTATGTCGGCCCGGCGAACGCCCGCCCGGACTCCTTGACCCCGCGCAAGTTGACGAGCGTCATGGCCACGATCATGCCGACGCAGATCTCAATCTGGTAGGGACGCAGGGCCGGGAAGGCCGAGATGATCTGCTCGATGCCCGAGGCAATGCTCACCGAGACCGTCAGCACGTAGTCGGTCAGCAGCGCCGCGCCGGCGGTCTGCGCCGGGCCTTCGCCCAGGTTGTCGCGCGCGACGATGTAGGCGCCGCCGCCGCCAGGGTAGGCAAAAATCGTCTGGCGATAGGATAGCGTCAGCACCACCAGCAGCGCGGCAATTGCACCAGCGATCGGCAGCGCGAACGAGAAGTAGATCGCGCCGGCGGCCGCCAGGACCAGCAGGATCTCCTGGGTGGCATACGCCACCGACGACAACGCATCCGAGGCAAACACCGCCAGGCCGATCGCCTTGCCGATCGTCTGGTGCGGCGCGGCGGCCGTCTCCAGCGGCCGGCCGAGCACCAGGTGCATGAGCGGCCGCGGCTTGGGTTGCATATCTGCGTCATCAAACTGTCCGGCGATCTCCACGGCCGCCAGCTCACCGTCGTGATGCTGTTCGATTGGCTCGATCCGCTCCGCGGCAGGCTGGCTCGCGGCGATCGGGCTGGATTGTATAATGATAGCCACGTTCTCCCCACACATACACTCTGCGACAGCGCAAAACGAGCGCCAGTTGTACGATAGCATCGCGCTGCTTCGGATTGTGTTAGGGATTAACTAAAAGGTGTTAGGATAGTATAAAGACAACTCACACGAAAGGCGATCGAGGCGATGAACGCAATCTATACTTGGGGCGCTGGGCGGCGCTACGCGCTGAGTGCCGGTGGTGTCGGGCTGGCGACGCTGCTGTTCACTCAGTTCTCGGCCGACTTCCAGGTCGCTAATGTCGCGCTGCTGTACCTGCTGGTCGTGCTGCTGGTCGCCACAACGATCGGAACAGGGCCGGCCATTCTGGCATCGACGCTGGCGTTCCTGGGATTCAACTTTTTCTTTGTCGAACCGCTGCATTCGTTTCGCGTGACCGAGCCGCAAGATGTCCTGCGCCTGATCACGTTTCTGATCGTCGCAATCATCGGCGGTAGCCTGGCCGGCCGCGCCCGCGAGCAGGCCGAGGCGGCTGCGCGGGCGGCCAGCGAGCTAGCCGCGCTGTATGGCTTCAGCCAGACAATCAGCGCCGAGGTCGATCTGGAGCGCATTCTGCCGCTGGTCGCGCGGACAGTCATTCAGCTGCTGGAAGTGCCGGCGTGCACTGTTCTGCTGTACGACTCGGACGGCCGGCTGATCGAGCGCGCCGCGGCCGGCGAGTCGCGTCCCGAGCCGCAGCGGCGTGTGGACGCCTTCCTGCGGATCGGTCAGCGCGTGCTGGGCGTGCTGCGGGTGACGCAGCGTGCACTTGATAACCCGCTCACGCGCGATGAGCATGCGCGACTGGAGATGATCGCGTCGCAAGTTGGGCTGGTGCTCGAGCGCGCTCGGCTGGTCGAGGAGGCCAGCCTGACCCGCGCGCAGGCTGAGTCCGACCGCTTGAAGGCATCCTTGCTCTCCTCGGTCTCGCACGATCTGCGCACGCCGCTGTCGGTGATCAAAGGCGCCGTGACGAGCCTACTGGACGATGACGTCGCCTGGCAGCCCGAGGCGCGTCGCGAGCTGCTAAGCGCGATCAACGACGAGGCCGATCACCTCAACCGGCTGGTCGGCAACCTGCTGGACATGTCGCGGATCGAGGCGGGCGTCCTGGAGGCGCGCCCGGAGTCGGTCGATCTGGCGGAGCTCGTGACCGCCGAGGTCGACTCGATCTGCGGACGCTGGCCGGCGCTCGACGTCGATGCCACGATCGACGACGACCACGCGATCGTCGAGGCCGATCCGATCTTCCTGGCGCGCGTGCTGTCGAACCTGCTCGATAACGCGGCGAAGGCGGCAACCCGGACGGGGCATCCCGAGGTCGAGGTGTCCGTCGGGCGACACGGGGACGGGG
>DATFXE010000219.1:0-3305 GCA_035258585.1 Roseiflexaceae bacterium
CTGCTTGTATTATCAGGATCGCAAGCGCGGATTGAAGACCTCAGCCAGGCCACGCTCGAGCGCGACCAGCGTCAGCTGAAACAACGAGATCGCCAGAACCGGCGCCATAATATACCAGAAGCTATCCCTGGAGAAGATCGCGCCACGTGTAAAGGCGAGCTGGAGCATAACGCCCCAGTTCGTGCCCGACAGCGGCACAATACCAAGGAACACCAGCGCGGCCTGGAATCCCATGGCGGCGGTGACACCCAGGATGAAATTGATCGTAATGTAGCTCATCATGTTGGGCAGAATCTCGCGGAAGATGATATGTCGTGTACCAAGATCAAGCACACGCGCAGCCTCAACATAATCGCTCTGCTTGATCGCCAGCACTTGCGAACGCACTGCGCGCAGCAGCCCCGGCCAGCTGAGCAGGCCGATGATCAGCACCAGTGTGAGCGGGTTATTGACCCGAATAAAAGCCGCCAGCACGATCAGCAGCGGCAGCTGCGGGATGGTCAACCAGATATCGGTCAAGAACATCAGCGCCGAGTCGACCCACCCGCCCGAGACAGCGCTCAGCGCCCCGAGGCTCGCGCCGATGATCGTCGAGAGCAGCGCCGCCGCCACTGATATGATAATCAGATCGCGCCCGCCATGCACGATCTGCGACCAGACATCTTTGCCCTGGCTATCGGTGCCGAGCGGGTGCGCCCACGAGAGCGGCGCGTAGATCTGGGTCACCTTGACCTTGGTATCGAGCGGCACGATGTAGGGCCCGACGAAGGCGAGCAGCACGAAACCCACCAGCCCGATCAGGCCCAGCAGCCCGACGCGATTGCGCGCCAGCAGACGCACCCCCGACCACAGGCCGAGTAAGACATCGACAACGCTATTTAGGATCGTCGTGCGGCGCGCGCGAGACTGTGTCGTCATGACTGCTCCCCTCCGATGCGAATACGTGGATCGAGCACACCGTAACACAGATCGGTCACCAGGTTTGCGACCACAACCGAGACGGTCAGGATCAGAAAGATGCCCTGCATGACGGAGTAATCGCGCTGAAACACCGACGCGATCAGCTGGGCGCCCAGACCTTGATACGAATACAGGCGCTCGATCACCGCCGAGCCGCCGATCGCATAGGCCAGCGTAAGCGTGAACTGCGTGACAAGCGGCAATGCCGCATTGCGCCCGACATACGCAGTGGCAATACGGGCATCGCTCAGCCCGCGCGCGCGAGCCACGGTCACGTAATCCTCGCCCAGAGTCGCCATGGTGCTGTTGCGCATGCTGAGCATCCAGAAGCCGACCGTGGTGATCACATAGGTGCCGATCGGCAGCGCGGCATGGAAAAAAATATCCTTGATGAACGCGACTGTGAAGCCCGGCTTGATGCCGGGCGAGGTAGACCCGCGCATCTCGGCGAAGTTGATCAGCCGCCACTGCACAGCTACGAACACAATGATCATAATGCCGAGCAGGAATGGCGTAATGCTGGTTGTGATCGAGGCAAACAACGACAGCAGATTATCCAGCCAGCTGTCGCGGCGATAGGCCATGACCATACCGAGCGCCACGCCGATCGTGAAGCTCAGCAGCAATGCGGTTCCAACACTGAACAATGTCCAAGGCAGGAACTGGCGAATAATATTGATCACCGGTGTGCCGGTACTTCGCAGCGACGTCCCCAGGTTGCCGCGGCTCAGATCGGCCAGGTAATTCAGATACTGCTTCCACAGCGGCGCATCGAAGTCGATTGAGAACAGTGATGAGGCCTGGCTGCGCGCATCCTGATAGGACATGCTGTACTGGCTCATCAGCTCCTGGATATAGATCTCCAGCGGGTTGGAAGGCATCAGGCGCACCAGGAAGAACAGCAGCGAGGTGACAAAGAAGATCGTGAACAGCGCCTTGGCGATCCGCCGGATCAGAAAGTTCGAGCCAATCCCGCGCGCCCATTGCCGCCAGTCGGAGCGCGGCTGCGACAGACCCTGTGGTACCGCGACTCTAGCCATAGATCCTCCTCCGAGCCTATGACAGGTTGCTCTAAGCTACCGATCCGG
This sequence comes from Roseiflexaceae bacterium, assembly GCA_035258585.1. Lineage (GTDB taxonomy): Bacteria > Chloroflexota > Chloroflexia > Chloroflexales > Roseiflexaceae > DATFXE01. Next base: position 2,049 of record DATFXE010000219.1, read on the forward strand.
GCGATCGAGCGCAATGGGAATGCGCACCTGCTCACGGCTATCGGCTATCGACAGCAGATCGAGAACATCATGGTTGGCTTGGCGAACGGGTGCGCTTGCGGCGCCTCAACTCGCCAATAACGGCCCGACGGCCGCTCGCGCGGCGTCGTGGCCGGGCGGCGATGACGCTTGCCGTCACGCGATCCATCTCTGCGACGCGAACGGGCGCGCAGCGATTTTATATTAGTCCATTGAACTTACAAAACAAGTATAGCGCAGTATAGCATAGCTGTGTCGCATTTGTCAATCGGCTGTAGCTTCCTATAATCCTATGATTAAAGAACTTACAAAGTGCTCAAATGTAGTCATTCCAGCGGTACTTTATCTCCTTTTGTATTTCTTTTTTCGCTCTGCGAGCGAAAAAAGAAATACAAAAGGGGAAGCACCATAAGATTCATCACGACTCGCCGCTCGCCATGTGCGGTGGCCGCGGTTGCTGGTCGAGCATGTCCCTATCGATGTGCCGTGTTTGGAACGGCTGATAGCGTTGATCTCGAACCGAATCACTCAGCGCCTCGATCTCGCTGTCGGAAATGTCGAAGTGATGCAGAGTCTGGCGCGCCATCTCGAGGCCGGCCTCGAACTCAGGTTGTACCACCTCGTGGACGCCAAGCTCGAGCAGCAGATCGATCTGGGCGCGGCGCGCGGCGCGGGCAACGATCGCGAGCGCTGGATTGCTGCGGCGCACCTCGCGGGCGATCTGCTCGACGTCGATCGCCGCCGACACCGCAATCAGCAGCAGCCGTGCCATATGCACGCCAGCGGCTTCCAGAACCACCGGGCTGCTTGCATCGCCGTAGATCGCTGGCACGCCCGCGCCGCGCATCTGATCGACTAGATGATCGTCCAGCTCGATCACGACAAACGGCAGCTTGAAGCTACGGAGCAGATCGGCGGTGTATCGCCCGACGCGCCCATACCCGGCGATGATGATATGGTCGTGTGGCTCCAGCGTGGGCAGATCGGATGCCTGGACCGCGGCCGGCCGCCCGCGCCGAAACCAGCGCGCGACCGCCGGGGCGGCCTGGATCGCAAATGGCGTCAGGATCATTGTGATTAGCGCCGTGGCCAGCACCAACGAGTATATATCCGCGCTGATCGCCTGCTCCGCCAGCCCGACGCGGGCCAGCACAAACGCGAACTCGCCGATCTGAAACAGGCCCAGCCCCACCGCGAACGGCACCTGGTCGCGATAGCCGAAGATCCGGACCAGGCCGC